>CAYYCE010000196.1:0-5929 GCA_964469635.1 uncultured Kineosporiaceae bacterium | reverse complement strand
ATCCGGCCGACCGCCGAGCCGTCCTGGTCGCGCCGACCCCGGAGGGCCTGCGGCTGGCCGACGAGGTGCGCCGGGTTCGTGCCGGGCAAAGCGCGGCCTACTTCGAGGCGCTGAGCGAACGGGACCGGGCGGACCTCGCGAGGATCCTGCGGGCCCTGATCTGAGGGGATCCACCGGCCGTTGCGGCGCCCGGCCTGAGCGGCGGGAGCGCTGACGTAGAGTGCCGCCCATGCCGACGTTCGACTACGCACCGGCGCCGGAGTCGCGCGCGGTGGTCACGCTGCGGCCGAGCTACGGACTGTTCGTCGGGGGCGAGTTCGTCGAACCCTCCTCCGGGGCGGGCATGACGACCATCGAACCCGCCACCGAACAGCCGCTCGCCGAGGTCGCGGTCGCCGACGAGGCGGATGTCGACGCCGCCGTCCGCGCCGCCCGCCGGGCCTACCAGCGCATCTGGTCGAGGATGCCCGGCACGGAACGGGCGAAGTACCTGTACCGGATCGCCCGGATCCTGCAGGAGCGCTCGCGTGAGTTCGCCGTCCTCGAATCGCTCGACAACGGCAAGCCGATCAAGGAGTCGCGGGACGTCGACGTCCCGCTCGCCGCGGCGCACTTCTTCTACCACGCGGGCTGGGCCGACAAGCTCGAGTGGGCCGGCTTCGGGCCCGACCCGCAGCCCCTCGGGGTCGCCGGACAGGTGATCCCGTGGAACTTCCCGTTGCTCATGCTGGCCTGGAAGATCGCGCCCGCGTTGGCCGCCGGGAACACCGTCGTCCTCAAACCCGCCGAGACCACCCCGCTGACCGCACTGGTGTTCGCCGAGGTCTGCCAACAGGCGGACCTGCCGCCGGGGGTGGTCAACATCGTCACCGGCGCCGGACCCACGGGCGCCGCCGTGGTCGCGCACCCGGACGTCGAGAAGGTCACCCTCGAACTGGGCGGCAAGGCCGCGAACATCGTGTTCGACGATGCCCCGATCGACCAGGCCGTCGAGGGCATCGTCAACGGCGTCTACTTCAACCAGGGCCACGTCTGCTGCGCCGGTTCCCGGCTGCTGGTCCAGGAGGACGCCGCCGCGGAGGTCGTCACCCGGCTGCGCGCGCGCATGGGGACGCTGCGGGTGGGGGACCCGCTGGACAAGAACACCGACGTCGGCGCGATCAACTCCGCGGCCCAGCTCTCGAGGATCACCGAGTTGGCCGCTGCCGGCGAGGCGGAGGGCGCGGTGCGGTGGAGCGTCCCCTGCCCGCTGCCGAGCACGGGCTTCTGGTTCTCCCCGACCGTCTTCACCGAGGTCGCCCCCGCCCACCGCATCGCCCGGGAGGAGGTCTTCGGCCCGGTGCTGTCGGTGCTCACGTTCCGCACCCCGGCCGAGGCGGTGGCCCGGGCCAACAACACCCCCTACGGCCTGTCCGCGGGGATCTGGACCGAGAAGGGCTCGCGCATCCTCTGGATGGCCGACCGAATGCGCGCCGGCGTGGTCTGGGCCAACACCTTCAACCGGTTCGACCCGGCCAGCCCGTTCGGGGGCTACCAGGAGTCCGGCTACGGCCGCGAGGGCGGCCGGCACGGACTGGGCGGCTACCTGAAGGAGGTCGGGCTCTGATGGCCGCCGACCGCGTGGACGTCCGCAAGACCTACAAGCTCTACGTCGGCGGTGCCTTCCCGCGCAGCGAGTCCGCCCGGTCCTACGAGATCGCCGACGCCCGGGGGCGCTTCCTGGCCAACGCGGCCCGGTCCTCGCGCAAGGACGCCCGGGACGCCGTCGGCGCCGCCGTCAAGGCCCAGCCGGGCTGGGCGGCGGCGACCGCGTTCAACCGCAGCCAGGTGCTCTACCGGGTGGCCGAGATCATGGAGGGCCGCCACGCCCAGTTCGCCGAGGAGGTCGCCCGCGCCGAGGGGCTGACCGCGGCCAAGGCCCGCAAGACCGTCGACGCCGCGATCGATCGCTGGGTCTGGTACGCCGGGTGGAGCGACAAGCTGGCCCAGGTCGCCGGCGGTCTCAACCCGGTGGCCGGTCCCTACTTCAACATCTCGGTCCCCGAGCCCACCGGAGTTGTGGCGGTGATCGCCCCGCAGGGCTCCTCG
The DNA here is from genome assembly GCA_964469635.1 of uncultured Kineosporiaceae bacterium. GTDB lineage: Bacteria > Actinomycetota > Actinomycetes > Actinomycetales > Kineosporiaceae > JADJPO01. The sequence goes on along the minus strand of CAYYCE010000196.1, from coordinate 3,841 downwards.
CTGCTCGGCCTGGTCTGCGTCGTGGCCCCGGTGATCGTCACGGGCAACAGCTGCGTGGCGCTGGCCTCGCAGACCCGACCCCTGCCGGCGATCACCCTCTCCGAGGTGCTGGCCACCTCGGACGTGCCGGGGGGTGTGGTGAACATCCTCACCGGTCTGGTCGCCGAGGTGGCGCCGCATCTCGCCTCGCACGAGGACGTCGCGGCGGTCGACCTCGCCGGTGCCGGCGAGGTGGACTGGGCCGGGCTCGAGACCGCCGCCGCGCGGACCCTGACCCGCGTCGTCCGCCCGGGGACCGGATCGGACGGATCCTCGAACGATGAGATCGGCTGGGCGGCAGCGCCTCCCGGACCGCATCGGGCCCTGGCCTTCACCGAGACCAAGACCGTCTGGCATCCCAAGGGTCGTTGACGACGCGGGCGGCTGAGCAGACCGCTGCGGGGAGTCAGCCCACGAGAAGGTTGCCCACGCCGGCGGTCGCCAGCACCGCGCGGTAGCGCATCGGCTCATCGGCCCCCGCCTCGAGGAAGAACTGGGTGCACCGTCGGGTGCCGTGGCGGCGATAGATGTTGACCCGCAGCGTGATTCGCGGGTCCAGCGAGAGCAGCCAGCGTGCCGTCCGGGTCAGCGACTCGTCGTCGTCGTTGAGGCCGGGCACCAGCAGCAGCCTGACCTCACGTAGCGCACCGCGCGCCGCCAGGCGCGCCAGCGCGGCGAGCGTTCGCTGGTTGCCGGAGCCCGTGAGCACCAGGTGTGTCTCGGCGTCGATCGCCTTGAGGTCCACCATCACCCCGTCGACGAGGGGCACCAACCGGTCCCAGAGTTCGAGCGGGGCACTACCGTTGGTCTCGATCAGCCGTTCCAGGTGGGCCGTCGCCGGGTGGTCGCGCAGGCCGATCAGCAGGTCCTCGAGGAACTCCGGCTGCATGGTCGGCTCGCCCCCCGTGAGGATGACGCCGGTCAGGGCGTTCGCCATCGGCACGATCGAGGACACCACCCGGTTCACGGTGACCGGTTCGAGTCCCGTGGGCCGTATCGGGATCGTTCCGGGGTTGCGACAGGTCAGGCAGTCGAAGCGACAGCCTTGGAAGTAGACCACGTACCGGCTGCCGGACCCGTCGGCGGCGGCGAACGGCGCGCTCCCGGCGATCAGGCCGGCACGCGCCTGACCGATCGGCACGGGATCCATGCCTACCAGGCTAAATCCGTTCGGGCAGAATCGAACTGGAACACGCGTCAGGTGCATCACATCGATGTGGCACAGATCTCCGGAGCCCGCCTTTGCCGCCGTGGACGAATCCGCCGATCAGTGCGTCAACGCGCGGTGGGGGCAGCGGCGGACCACGGGCGGGAGTCACGCCCGAGCCAGGCGGCCAGTCGGGCGTCCGCACCGGCCTCCGCCTCGACCGAGACCACCGGGCCGAACGGGATCTGCCCACCGCGCCGATCCTCGGGAACGAAGCGGCGTGCCGCGGCCAGGGTGGACTCGGCCACGGCGACGGCCGCCGCGCCCGGTTCCTCCTCGATCCCTACGGCCTCGTGGTGAAGCGTCTGGTACCGCGGGGAGATCGCCGTCCGGCTCCGGGTCCGCGCCGAGACGGTCGACATGGTGTTGCGGGTCTCCCGCCTGCAGCGGGTTCAGAACGACCGCCCGACGTCCGCCGGAACCGGATCAGGCCGGCCGGGTCGACCTCGAGCTGAGGTTCCGGGCCGTGGGCGCCGCCGTCGGCTCACTGCTCGGCTTCGACGGCGCGAGCGGCGCTGCGACACGACGACGGCGGGGCGGGCCGGATCGGCGGCTCAGGGGGCGCCGAGCGCCGCGAACCGGGGCTTGACCACCTCTTCGATCAGGGCCAGCCGCTCGTCGAACGGGATGAACGCGCTCTTGAGCGCGTTGATGGTCACCCACCGCAGATCGGCGAGCGTCCAGCCGGCCTGCTCGACGAGCAGCTGCATCTCCCGGCTCATCCAGGTACCCGACATCAACCGGTTGTCGGTGTTCACCGTGACCCGGAACCGCAGGTCCTTCAGCAGCGTGATCGGGTGCTCGGCGACACTCTCGACGGCCCCGGTCTGCACATTGCTCGACAGGCACATCTCCAGCGGGATCCGCTGATCGCGCACCCAGGCGGCCAGCCGGCCGAGGACGGCGTTGGGTCGGCCCCGCCGGTCCAGGCCCGGCTTGCGGACGATGTCGTCGACGATCCGGACGCCGTGCCCGAGCCGGTCGGTGCCGCAGACCTGAACCGCCTCCCAGATGCTCGGCAGCCCGAACGCCTCGCCGGCGTGGATGGTGACGTGGAAGTTCTCCCGGTGCAGGTACTCGAAGGCGTCCAGGTGGCGCGAGGGCGGGAACCCGGCCTCGGCCCCGGCGATGTCGAACCCGACCACACCGTCGTCACGGTGCCGGACGGCGAGCTCGGCGATCTCCACCGCGCGGGCGGCGTGCCGCATCGCGGTCAGCAGTGTGCCGACCCGGATCGGGATGCCCGACGTGGCGGCCTCCCAGCTCCCCTGGGCGAACCCCTCCTGAACGGCGGCGACCACCTCGTCGAGCGACAGCCCGCGCTCGAGGTGCTGCTCCGGGGCGTAGCGGACCTCGGCGTAGATCACGCCGTCCGCCGCCAGGTCCAGCGCGCACTCCCGGGCGACCCGGACCAGGTGCTCGCGGGTCTGCATCACCGCAACGGTGTGGACGAAGGTCTCCAGATACTTCACCAGCGACCCGGAGTCGGACTGATCGCGGAACCAACCGGCGAGCGATTCGGTGTCGTCCGCGGGCAACGGATGTCCGATCTCGCCGGCCAGCTCGAACACGGTCTGCGGGCGCAGCCCGCCGTCCAGGTGGTCGTGCAGCGCCACCTTGGGCGCCGCCACGATGGTGTCCGACAGGGTGATCGCCATCTGTCGATGCTAGCCATGCACGAACCGGTGGCGGCGCCGTCCCCGCTGGCGGGTCGCCACCCGCTGCCCGGGCGAGCCACCGCCGGCGGGTGCGCCGGCTCAGGGGTGGACGAGCGGGCCCAACGTCTTCCCGGCCAGCTCGACCATGCCGGGCACGTGCCCGTTGGCGACCATGTTGACGATGACGCCGTCCACGCCGGGGTCCAGGATCCGCCGCTGCACCTGCTCGGCCACCGAGTCCGGCCCACCCACGACGTGTCGCCCCCCGAAGGTCGCCCGCGTCGCGGCGTCCATGGCGTCCAGGTCGACTCCCCGGACGGCGGCGTACTCGTGGTACATCGCCTCGGCCTCGGCGTCGCTCTCGCCGAGGAACATGAAGGCCAGATGGCTGGTCTCGAGCGTCGACCGATCGCGGCCGACCTCCTCGCAGCGCTGGGCCAGGGCCTCCAGTTTGGCCGGGATCGCCACGTCGTCGCAGATCATGTTGAGGTGCGCGGCGTACTGTGCGGCGTACCGGAACGTCTTGCGCTCCCCCGCGCCGCCGAGCATGATCGGCAGGTCGTCGCGCACCCGGGGCTCGTTCATGGCGTTCTCGGTGCGGTACCACCGGCCCTCGACCGTGGGCCGCCGACCCCGCAGCATCGGCTCGATGATCGCCAGCGCCTCCTCCAGCCGCTGGAACCGGTCGGTGAACGTGCCGAACTCGTACCCCAACTGCTGGTGCTCCAGCTCGAACCAGCCGGCGCCGATGCCCAGCACGGCGCGGCCCCCGCTCATCACGTCGAGAGTGGTCACGGCCTTGGCCAGCAGCGTGGGGTTCCGGTAGGTGTTGCCGGTCACCAATGTCGACAACTGGACGGTGGAGGTCGCCGTGGCCAGGGCGCCGAGCAGGGTGTAGGCCTCGAGCATGGGCTGGTCCGGGCTTCCGATGCCGGGC
>CAYYCE010000195.1:2994-5991 GCA_964469635.1 uncultured Kineosporiaceae bacterium | reverse complement strand
CTGCTCTTCGGGACGGCGCTGCCGCTGCTCGGCGCGGCCTTCCCCGACCCGGTGGCGCGCGCCCGCGCGATCGGCGCCTTCGGCGCCACGCTGTCGGCCGCCACCGCGGTCGGTCCGCTGATCGGCGGCATCCTCGTCGACGGCCCCGGGTGGCGGTGGATCTTCCTGGTCAACGTGCCCGTCGGCGTCCTCGTGCTGCTGGCCGCCGGCCGGCTGTCCGAGTCGCGCCCCGAGGTCGCCCGCCGCGCCGACTGGCTGGGGTCCGGCCTGCTGACGGCGTCGCTGCTGGCCCTGCTGGTGGCCCTGATCCGGGGCAACTCCACCGGCTGGTCCAGCGCCACGATCCTGGGCCTGTTCGCCGCCTCGGCGGCGCTGGCCGTGGCCTTCGTCGTCCGCGAGCGCCTCGCCGCCGAGCCGATGCTCGACCTGGCGCTGTTCACCAGACCCGCCTTCACAGCGGTGGCGCTGCAGGCCTTCGCGATCGCCGCCACCCTGGTGGCCTCGACGTTCTACCTGGCCCTGTACCTGCAGACCAGCATGGGCTACTCGCCCTTCCAGGCGGGCCTGCGGGTGCTGCCGCTGACCATCGCATCCTTCGTGGCGGCACCCGCGACGGCGGCCATGCTCCACCGCAGCGGGACGTCGATGCCCCTGGTGGTCGGCCTGGCGCTGTCCGCCGCCGGACTCTGGCTGACCTCGACGGTGGGGTCCGGGTCGGCGTGGACGGTGTTCGTCCCCGGGTTCGTGGTCGCCGGGATCGGGCTGGGGGTCGGCATGGCCTCCTCGTCGTCGGCGGCGCTGTCCGCGGTCGAGCCACAGCGGGCCGGAATGGCCACGGGAACCGTGAACACGGTGCGCCAGGTGGGCATGGCGGCCGGGGTCGCCGTCCTCGGCGCCATGTTCCAGCACGGTGCCGGACAGGTCACGCTACCGGCGGCGATCCCGGTCCCCGCCCGGGGAGCGCTCGCGGACGCCGTGGGGTCCGGGGCCGGCGTGCGGGTGGTCGAGGCGCTGCCGTCCGGCCTGCCCGAGCCGGTGCGGGCGGCGGTCGCGATCGCGGCGCGGCAGGCCTCGACCGAGGCGTTGACCACGATCCTGGCCTGGTCCGCGGTGGCCGCCGCGGTGGCCACCGCGGTGTGCGCCGCGCTGCTGTGGGCGGCCCGGCGGCGCGACGCCGCGCCCTCGCTCCGCGGCCTGGCTCCCGCCCGCTGCGCGAGCCCGCGGCCCCGGACGGCGAATGGTCGCGGCCGCGCAGCCGGGTCATCAGACGGGACCGCCGGCTCGCACGCTCGCTCGCGGGCAGCACGTGATGGCGGCGATGCCGTCGCAGCGCCTCGACCAACGAGTCGTCGATCGGCTCCAGGTCCCCGACCACCACGCCCAGGACGGCATCGGCCAGGGCCGGGTTGAGCGCCAGGGCCGGGCCGTGCAGGTACGTCCCGAACACCCCGCCCTGCCGTGCCCCCTCGGTGGTCGTCCCGGCGGCGCCCGGAACCCCGTTGCCCACACCGATCCGAACCGTTCCCAGAGGCCGGGCATCGGGACCCAGAGTCGTTGCGCCCCCGTGGTTCTCGAATCCGATCAGTTCCGGGAACCGACCGCCTCCGGGGACGACCAATCCGTCGGCCGCCGACGCCAGCACGTTGCCGACGGCGCGCCGCGGCAACCGGTCTGTGGTGACGTCGAGCGCCCCCAGCCCCTCGGTCACCGCCCCGCCGACGCCTGGGAACGTCGTCCCGAGCAACTGGTAGCCGGCACAGATCCCCAGCACCGCGGCACCCCGCGCGGCCGCCTCGACCAGCGCGCCGTCCTCGCGCAGCATCCGTGCCGCCGCAGTCTGTTTCGCGTCCTCACCACCGCCGAGCAGATAGACGTCGGCCTCGCGCGGCAGCGACTGCCCAGGGTCGACGGCGATCACCTCGCAGCCCAGGCCGCGCAGCCTCAGCCGGCCGGCGAGCACGATGGCGTTGCCGGCATCGCCGTAGGTGCCCAACAGGTTCGGGTAGGTGTGGACCACCCGGATCGCCGATTCCCGCGTCACGACAGCCCTCCCGCCACGTAGCGGCGCAGTTCCCGGAACGCGGTGTAGTTCGCGGCCACCGTCAGTGGCCCGGGCGGCAGCTCACGCGCCAGCCTCACCGGATCCTCCTCGACGATCACCGTCGCCCCGGCGTAGTGCAACCGGACGGCGAGGTCGTCGCGTCGGTCGCCGGTCGCCCCGACCACCCGGCCCGCCAGCCGCTCGAACGGCACGTCCCACAGCCACGACGTGTCGGTCCCGTCGGCCACCCGGGCGTTGATCCCGATCGCCATGACCGCGTCGTCGTCGATCATCGTCAGGGCCGCGGCCCAGCCGGCGGGGTTCTTGGCGAGCAGCAGCGGCGCGGGGCGCCCGTCGAGGTCGAGCACCGAGTACCGGCCGTCGACCGCCGTGACCCCGCCGAGCCGCGAGGCGGCCTCGGGCAGCGATGTGCCCAACGCGCCGGCCGCGGCGAGCGCGAACACCGCGTTGCCCCGGTTGACGTCGCCGGGCAGCCGCAGTGTGAAGGCCAGCTCCGAGGCGTCCGGCAGCCGCACGCCGCCCGGGGTGAGGACGTAGTCGGGCTCGGGCATCGCGAAACCGCAGCCGCTGCGCCAGCGGACCGGTCCCCCGCCGGCGGGCTCGCCCCACTCCAGCACGGCGCCGCAGCGCGGGCAGACCGAGGCGTCCTCGGTCCAGCGCAGCCCGGGGTCGACCCAGATCGGGCGGCCGTGACCTGCGGCGTCCACCACGTGCGGGTCGGCGGCGTTGGCCACCACGATGACGCCGTCCTGGGCGTCGAAGGCGCGACCCCACACCTGCGCGATCCGGCTCACCTCGTGGGTGCGGTCGAGTTGGTCGCGGGTCAGGTTGAGGGTGATGACGACCTCGGGCCGGACCTGGCGCATCACCGAGGGCACGTGCAGTTCGTCGGCCTCGAGCACGGCCAGTGGGCTGTCGGAGTCGTCGAGGGCGGT
>CAYYCE010000195.1:0-2984 GCA_964469635.1 uncultured Kineosporiaceae bacterium | reverse complement strand
AGCGACCAGCAGCAGGTCGCCAGCGACGAGCGAGGCAAGGTAGAGCACCGCGGTCTTGCGCCGGCCGAGACGGACCGCCAGCTGACAACGCCCTCCCTGGCGGTCGGCTTCCATGTCGGGCATCTCGTTGAGCAGCAGCAAGAGGGCGGTGAGGATCCCCGGTGCCATGTTGGCGCCGGTCGTGTTGGTGGCGACCTCACCGCCCAGTGCCGCGGCCATCAGCCGGGTGGTGGTGGACTTGCCGTTGGTGCCGGTCACCACGACGCTGCGGCGCCCGGCGGCCAGGGTCGTGACGGCCTGCCGGTCGAGGGCGAGGGCGAGGCGGCCGCGGACGACGACACCCGAGCCGCGGCCGAGCAACCGGGACAGCTCCCCGGCCGCCCGCCCCGCCCGCAGCGCCACCCGCGTGCGAAGGCCCCGGTCGCCGGGCGGCGAGGAGATCATCTGGCTCGGTCCGGGCGCGCTGGTCACTCACAGGAGCCTAGTGGGCCCGTCACGAGGTCGAGGCCGCCTCCATGGGAGGCGGCCTCGACTGTGTCGTGTTCGACGTCACCGGCGTTCCGGTGCCGCCTGATCAGATCGCGCGGACCATCTCGGCCTGGGGGCCCTTCTGCCCCTGGCCGACATCGAACTCCACGCGCTGGCCCTCGTCGAGCGACTTGTATCCCTCGGACTGAATGGCCGACCAGTGGACGAAGACGTCAGCCCCGCCGCCGTCGACGGTGATGAAGCCATATCCCTTTTCGGCGTTGAACCACTTGACGGTTCCCTGAGCCATACCCGCTCCCGTACTCCAGCTGTTCGACCCGTGCACGGCACCCGGGCCGGGTCTCACACTCGGCGGGCCGGCCGCAAAGGGGTGGGTCCGCGATGGTCCAACGTGCGGGCCTCTTACAGGAGAGGACGTGCTCATCGAACTGTTCGACCGGCGACAACTGTAGCCTGGTTCACACTCGCGTGGCACCCCCGAGGTGCTAGCCGACAGGGCAGACTTCGACACCGTTCGATGACAGAACGCCTCGGCCGGGGACGACGCCGTCACCCGTTCTGCCTACCCTGAGGGGATGGGACCGATCCAACGGGTCCGGCAGATCGCCAACGTGGTCAACCTCGCCACGCCCCTCGGGATCGCCGTCGCACTCACGGGCGGCGGTCGGTTGCGGCGCGGCCCCGACGGGCTGATCCTCGCCGAGCGCTACCGGTCCTCGTTCCCGGGCGGCGGTGCCCGGGCGGTGACCATCGGCAACGTCGTCCTGCTGCGGATGGCGCTCGACAGGGCGCTCGCCGAGCCGCGCCTGCTCGCCCACGAGGGCCGGCACGCCACCCAGTACGCCCTGTGGCTGGGGCCCGTCGGATTTCTCCCCGCCTACCTGCTGGCCTGCCTCTGGTCCTGGTGGCACACAGGGAGTTTCGCGCTGCGCAACGCCTTCGAGGTAAGAGCGGGTCTGGTCGACGGCGGCTACGTGCGGGCCGGACGACGCCCGGATCAGGGGGTGTAGCCGGTGCCCACCAGAACCGCCAGGCCGGTCTTGGTGTGGTTGGTGTTGAGCCGCGCCGTCCCCCCGCCCAGCGCGCGGGCGACGGCGCGGGCGGTCGCCAACTGGGAGGGGTCGGCGTAGTAGATCGTGGTCCGCTCCACGTGCGGCCCGGTCCAGGTCTGAATGGTCCCGATCTTCCAGCCGTCGGCCTCCAGGGCTGCGGCGGCCTTGCGGCTCAACCCCGGGATGTTGGGCGAGGTTGCGTTGTACATGTTCAGGGTGAGCGTCTTGTCCACGGTCGCCTGGGGCTGCGGCGAGGCGGCGGTCGAGGCCTGCGCGGAGGGATCCGAGCCCGCCGCCGGGGAGGCCGCCCCCGCGGCGCCGCTCGCCAGACTCGCGTCGACCTGCGGCACCGACACCGAGGCCGAGGTCGACGTCGCGCCGGTCCGCCCGAACAGGACGTAGGCCATGCCGACCACGATGACCAAGATCGTGACCAGCGCCACAGCGGGCAGCATCCCGATGAGGGGGTTGGGCCGGGCCCGATGCGCACCCCGACGGCTGACATCGGTGACCTCGAACCGTTGGTCGCGATCGCTCCGGGTCATCGTCATGACCTCACCTCTCGCCCCGATCCGTCTCGTGTCATGCCCCCAGGGACCGCCTCCGCGCGAGCGGGCCGCAAGTGCCGGCCGCCGGGCTCAGCCCAACCCGAGCCGTCGGGCCGACCGGGCGCGCTGCCGGGTCTGTCGCATCCGACGCAACCGCTTGACCAGCATGGGGTCGTGCGCCAACGCCTCCGGACGGTCGATCAGCGAGTTGAGAACCTGGTAATAGCGCGTGGAGGACATGTCGAACAGGTCCCGCACGGCCTGTTCCTTGGCCCCGGCATACTTCCACCACTGCCGCTCGAAGGCCAGGATCTCCCGGTCGCGGACCGACAACCCGTCGCTGTGCGTATCCACCACGTGTGGGGCTTCCATCCATGTCCTCCAGCACCGAGACGGCGCCACTGTACGGGGCGGGCAACATCGATGTCATTCCACCACCCCGCCCGCCCTGCCGGTCCCCCGACCGCACGAGCCGATCCCCGCGCACCGCCGTCTGCACGCGTCGAGTCTACGGGTGCGCCCCGCGACCACGCCCGACCCTGGTTCCGCCCGGCCCGGCCACCACTAGGTGATCTTGCGGCGGTAGGCGCCCATGGCGCAGAGGTACGCGACGCCGAGGATGCCGAGACACCAGGCCAGGGCGACCCAGATGTGGGTACCGACCGGCTGGCGTGTGAACAGGTCCCGGATCGTGTCGACGATGGACGTCGCCGGCTGGTGCTCGGCGAAGGCGCGCACCGGGCCGGGCATGGTGTCGGTGGGCACGAATGCCGAGCTGATGAACGGCAGGAAGATGAGCGGGTAGGAGAACGCGCTCGCACCGTCCGCGGACTTCGCGGTCAGACCGGGGATGACGGCGAGCCAGGTCAAGGCCAGGGTGAACAGGATCAGGATG
>CAYYCE010000194.1:3238-6055 GCA_964469635.1 uncultured Kineosporiaceae bacterium | reverse complement strand
GCCCTGACCGGGGCCGCCCTGACCGGCATCGCCGGACGATCCCTGGGCCACGACGGCGACCTCGACGTCGATCGCGAGCTCATCGTGCTCGAAGGTGAGCGTGCGCGTCGCCCGGACGGCGCCGGGCGCCGCGGTGTCGGTGGCCTCCCGCATGCCGACGACGCCCTGGTCCACCTCGGAGTCCCAGGTCAGCAACGCGAGCTCGAGGTCCAGCGAACCGAGCGAGAACGAGGCCTTGGCGGCCTCGACGGCGTGCTCGGGCACCGGCTCGGCCCGCCGGAACATCCCCGCCAGATCCGCCAGGAGATCCTCATCGCGATCACCATCGGTCACGGTGCGCCCCCCTTCGCTCTGCGTGGCATGTCCCCGCTGACATTTCAGGAGTCATCAGGTTCCCCGCTGATACCGAGTTCCTCGAGCGCGTGACGGAGTTCGTCCAGACAGCGCATCCGGGTGGGGCCGAGGCTGCCCATGGCGATGCCCAGGGCGAGCGCGGCGTCGCGGTAGGAGTACCTCTCCCCCGCGTGTTCCGCGTCCTGTGCGCCGGTACCGGTGACCAGCATCCTGAGCAGGCGCTGGCACCTGTCGCTGAGCTGGGCGAAGGCCCACCACAGCCGCCGGTCGCGATCGGCGACCAGCACGATGACCTCGGGTCCTGGGGCCGACGGGGCCGCCGCGTCCAGCACCGAGTCGTTGTCCGTCGGCACCCAGCGACCGCCGCGGCGATGCATCCGGTGGATCTCGTGGCGGACGACGGTGGCCAGCCAGGACCCCAGCCGATCGGGGTTCTCGATCCGCTGAAGGTTCTCCAGCAGTCGCATCCACGCCGTCTGCAGCACGTCGGCGGCGTCCGCCTCGCCGAGGCGGTAGGAACGGGTGATCGACCAGAGCAGACCGCTGTACCGATCGACGATCCCGTCCCAGGCGCCCTGGTCGCCGGCCGCCGCCCGCCGGACGAGCGCGGCCGTGTCGTCCTGCATCGGCACCCTCTTCCGTCACGGGTGCTCGTCGTGCTGGCGCGCACCCGCCCGAAAAGTACCAGTCCCTGGCCCACCGGCCTCAGCCCAGCCGACCGGTCAGTCGGTCGAGGGCTCGATCGATGTCGGCGGTGGCCCCGGCGAAGCTCAACCGCATGAACCGGTTCCCCGACCGGGTGTCGAAATCGACGCCGGGGGTCAGCGCCACTCCGGTCTCGGCCAGGACGGCGGCGCACCAGGCGGTCGAGTCGTCGGTCAGATGCCCGATGTCGCAGTAGGCGTAGAACGCGCCGTCCGCCGGCGCCAGGTGCGTCAGGCCGAGCTCCGGCAGTCGCCGCAGCAGCAGCTCCCGGTTGGCCGCGTACCGGGCGACATGGCCGTCGAGTTCGGCCCGGGCCGGCGGGGTGAAGGCGGCGACGGCGGCCACCTGGGCGATCGTCGGCGGGCAGATGTTGAGGTTGCCCAGCAGCAGCTCGACCGGGCGCCGCAGCGGCTCGGGCAGCAGCAGCCAGCCCAGCCGCCATCCGGTCATGGAGAAGTACTTGCTGAACGAACCGACGACCACCGAGGACCGGTCGGACTGCCATGCGCTGGCGCAGGCCCGGCCGAAGGAGATGCCGTGGTAGATCTCGTCGCTGATGAGCAGGGTGGTGTGCTCGGCACACCAGCGGGCGATCGCCGCCAACTCGTCCACGTCGATGACGGTCCCGGTCGGGTTCGCCGGGCTGGCGATGATCAGACCGGCTGGGGGCTCGGGGAGTTCCTCGAGCATCGCGAGGGTGGGCTGGAACCGGGTGTCGTCGGCGCAGTCGAGTTCGAGCACCCGGCACCCCAATGCCTGCAGCGTGTTCCGGTAGGCGGGGTAGCCGGGGCGGGCCATGGCCACCGTGTCGCCGGCGTCGAAGGCGGCCAACAGGAGCGCTGTGAACCCTCCCGACGAGCCGGTCGTGAGCACCACGTCGTCGGGCCCGACGTCCACGCCGTAGGTGGAGCGGTGGTGCTCGGCGACGGCCTGGCGGCACTGGAGCAGCCCACTCGCCTCGGTGTAGCCGAGCACCTCGCCCGACAGCGCCGCCCGAGCCGCCCGGAGCACCGGTTCGGGGGCCGGCGTGGAGGGCTGCCCGGCGCACAGCGTGATCACGTCGCCGTGGCTGGACGCCCGGTTCGCGGCGGCCTTGAGCACCTCCATGACGTGGAACGGCTCGACGCTGCCACGCCGCGAGAGCCGTACCGGGGCCTGGGACCGTGGGGGCGTCGCCGTCATGTCCCCAGCCTGCCACCGGGCACGGCGGTCGGGCCGGTCGGACCGTCCCGCCGGCATCGCCCCGCGGATCGGCCACCGGACCGATCCCGGGCTCGCCCGTTCACCCCATCTGGCGCGCGGCGATTGGCCGGGCGCCCGCGGGCGGGGCAAGGATGGGCAACCAGTGGCTCGGGGGCGGTGATCCACCGCGGCGATGCGACACAGAGGACGGAATGCCTGCGCGATTCAATCCACCTCCCGGGTGGCCGCCACCCCCGGAGGACTGGCGACCCACGCCGAACTGGGTTCCCGACCCCAGCTGGCCCGCGCCGCCCCCGGGCTGGGAGTTCTGGCTCGTGGACGAGCAGGCCCACGCTTCCCGACCCGCGGCGGCACAGGCCCGCGTGGAACAGTCCCTGCCCGCCACAGCCCCGACGGCGGACCCGGCCGGCGACATGGGCCACGGCGGCATGCCTCCCGGCGGCATGGACCCCGGCGGCATGGACCCCGGCGGCATGGACCCCGGCCCGCCGGCGACGCCACCGAGCCGATTCGGCCCGCCCCGCCTGGACGGTCAGTTCGACGCCGTCCCGAGGC
>CAYYCE010000194.1:0-3138 GCA_964469635.1 uncultured Kineosporiaceae bacterium | reverse complement strand
CCGAGCCGATTCGGCCCGCCCCGCCTGGACGGTCAGTTCGACGCCGTCCCGAGGCCCCGTGAGGGGCAGGAGGCGACGGCCCCGGCCGAATCCGGCGGGACCGACCGGCTCGCCGGTCTGACCGCCCTGGTCGGTGAACCCGGTCGCCGTCGCGTGTTCGCCTTGGCGGCCGCCGGGGTCGTGCTCGTCGGCGCGATCGGAGCGACGGCCTGGTGGGTGACGCGCGAGGATCCCGAGGCGACCCCCGCCGCCGCCGGCACCCCGTCCGCTGGGGCGACGGGCTCGCCGTCCGCGGCGACGTCCCCCTCGGCGACGGCCAGTCCGCTGGCCTCGGCCGCGGCGACGCCGCCGGACACGGCCCTGGCCGCGCTGGAGACCCTGACGGCGCGCACCGCCTCCCCGAGTGCCGCCTACTCGAGGGCGGCATTCGGCAAGAGCTGGACCGATCCGGACGGCGACGGGTGCGATACCGGCAACGACGTGATGGCCCGGGACATGACGGCGGTGAAGACCGCGGCCGGCGGATGCGTCGTGCTGTCCGGGCGACTGCTCGACTCCTACATCGGACGGGCGTCCAACATCTCCTCGGCGAAGGACGGCGTCGCCGTGGACTTCGTGGTGCCGCTGCCCGACGCCTGGGAGAGCGGGGCCCACGCCTGGACCAGCGCCGAGCGCATCGCGTTCGCGAACGACCCGGCCAACCTGCAGGCCGTGCGCACCGGCACGGCCGACCGGAAGCGTTCGAGGGATGCCTCGCAGTACCTGCCGTCGGCGGTCGCCTACCGCTGCACCTACGTCGCCCGGCAGGTCGGGGTGAAGTACCACTACGGGCTGAGCGTCACCCAGGCCGAGCAGACGGCCATGAGCACGGTGCTGGCCACCTGCCCGCAGCAGCCGCTGCCCGACGGGCTGGACGTCGTCGCCGGGTCGGACGACGCGGCCACCTCCGCAGCCGCGTCGGCGTCCGGCGCGGTCGCGTCCCAGGCGACCTCGTCCCAGGCGGCCTCGTCCCAGCTGGTCCAGGACCCGTTCAACTCCGGGACCCGGGCCCTGCCCGACCCTGTGGCTGCACCGCTGGTCGCCGTGCTCTGAGCGCCGCGCCGTCCGAGCTGCTCCCCGAGTTCGCAGCTGAGGCCGTCGAGCTCGGCGGAGGCCGGCAGGGCACACCTCCGGTTCTGCTCGGGGACGCGGGGAGTCGAGGCACCGCTCGGCCCGGCTCCGGCCCAGGGGTCACAATGGGTGGTCCACACCCGCGAGGAGCCGAACCGTGCCCGTCAACATCCCGCACGCCCTGCCCGCCCGGCGCACCCTGGAATCCGAGAACGTCTTCGTGATGTCCGAGCACCGGGCCACCCACCAGGACATCCGGCCGCTGCGGATCGCGATCCTCAACCTGATGCCGACCAAGATCGACACCGAGACCCAGCTGCTGCGCCTGCTCGGCAACACCCCGATCCAGGTGCGGATCACCCTGCTCCACATGGAGTCCCACGACTCCCGGAACACCGCCGGCGAACACCTCGACGCCTTCTACGCCACCTTCGACCAGGTCCTGGACGAGAAGTTCGACGGCCTCGTGATCACCGGGGCACCGATCGAGCAGCTGCCGTTCGAGGAGGTCGACTACTGGCCCGAGCTCTGCGAGGTGATGGACTGGAGCTTCGAGCACGTGTTCTCCACACTGCACGTGTGCTGGGGGGCCCAGGCGGGGCTGTACCGACGGCACGGGATCCCCAAGTACCCGCTGGACCGCAAGGTGTTCGGGGTGTTCCAGCACCAGGTGCTCGATCCTCACTCACGCATCCTCAGCGGATTCGACGAGGTCTTCCCGGCCCCGCACTCGCGGCACACCGAGACCCGGGCGGACGACATCCGGGCGGCCGACGGGGTGGAACTGCTCGCGGTCTCCCCCGAGGCCGGGGTCTACCTGGCGGCCAGCGCCGACGGGCGGCAGCTCTACGTCACCGGGCACCCGGAGTACGAGCGCTACACCCTGGCCGCCGAGTACGAGCGGGACGTCGCCCGCGGGCTGCCGATCGACGTGCCGAGGAACTACTACCCGGACGACGACCCGACCCGGCCGCCGAGGGTGACCTGGCGCTCGCACGCCTTCCTGCTCTACGCCAACTGGCTCAACTACTGCGTCTACCAGCGCACCCCGTTCGACCTGCAGGCGATCCCTGCCGAGCCGCCGCTCGAGGAGGAGTGACAACGCCCCCGCGGCGCCCTCGAGGGAACTCGGCGACAGGCCCCGCACCGTCCGTGGCAGGATGAGTGGGTGCCCGAACTTCGCTCTCGAACCTCGACCCACGGCCGGACGATGGCCGGGGCCCGCGCGCTGTGGCGCGCCACCGGGATGACCGACGACGACTTCGGCAAGCCGATCGTGGCGATCGCCAACAGCTACACCCAATTCGTCCCCGGACACGTCCACCTCAAGGACCTCGGCGGCCTCGTCGCCGAGTCCGTGAAGGGGGCGGGCGGCGTCGGCCGCGAGTTCAACACCATCGCGGTGGACGACGGCATCGCCATGGGCCACGGCGGGATGCTCTATTCGCTGCCGAGCCGGGAGCTGATCGCCGACGCCGTCGAATACATGGTCAACGCACACTGCGCGGACGCCCTGGTGTGCATCTCGAACTGCGACAAGATCACCCCCGGGATGCTCTTGGCCGCACTGCGGCTGAACATCCCCACGGTGTTCGTCTCCGGTGGTCCCATGGAGGCCGGCAAGACCACGGCCATCGAGGGCGTCGTGCACGCCAAGCTCGACCTGATCGACGCGATGAGCGCCTCGGCGAACGCCGCCGTCACCGAGGAGCAGCTCGGCGCCATCGAGCGATCGGCCTGCCCGACCTGCGGGTCCTGCTCGGGCATGTTCACCGCGAACTCGATGAACTGCCTGACCGAGGCGCTCGGCCTGGCGCTGCCGGGCAACGGATCCACCCTCGCCACCCACGCCGCCCGGCGCGAGTTGTTCGTCCGGGCCGGTGAGCTGATCGTCGAGATCGCCCGGGACCACTACGAACGGGACGACGCCTCGGTGCTGCCGCGCTCGATCGCCACTCGCGACGCCTTCGAGAACGCCGTCGCGCTCGACGTCGCGATGGGTGGTTCCACCAACACCGTGCTGCACCT
>CAYYCE010000193.1:0-6073 GCA_964469635.1 uncultured Kineosporiaceae bacterium | reverse complement strand
GACCGATCGATTGGCGCCGCCGGCCCTGAACGGCGTTCGGTGGGAGCCTCCGGTCGGTCTGCGGCTGGGACTGGCCCGGTACGCCGCGGCGGGGGCGCCGGTGCCGGTGGAGTGGGCGCTGGCCTGGGCGCACTTCCACCCTGAGATCTCCGTACGGACTCCCGCGGCGCGCTGTCCGGAGGAGTTCCAGGCGCTGTTCCGGGCCCGGTTCGCCGCCCGGCACGGCGACGGTCTGAGAGTCCGCCCGGGCGGGACGATGCTGGTCCAGTCGTATCAACCGGCCAGCGCCGGACTCCAGCCGGTCACGCGCCCCAGCCGGTTGCCCGACGTATTCACCCTGGCCTCGCCCGGCCGGGCACTGGCCGCCCTGGTCGAAGAGTGCACGAACGACCTGGACGCATACAGCCGCTACCTGGGCAAACACCCCGACGATCGAGACAGCCTGCCCGCGATCGCCCTGCTGCCGCCGGAACTGGCCAGGGCCAAGGGTCCTGCCCTGGAACCGATCACCGCGTTCGTGGCCGAGCACCTGACCGACGCCGAGCACGCGGTGATCGACGGTGGCGAACTGATCGCTCACTGGCCGGTCGCGGTCCCGGGGAAATTGTCCAAGGCTGAGGCGGTCGCCCTCGCCCAACTGCTCGGCGGGCAGGGTATCGGGGTGGAGCCGGACGTCCGCCTCGGCGGCCCCGTGCTGCGTTCGGGCCCGGTCGTCTTGTTCCGCGCCGCCCCGGACCAGCCGACTGCGCCGAGCGCCGGCTACGCCGCGGCCACCCTGGTGATGCACCTGGCCGCGGCCGTCAGCGCCGCCGACGGGATCTCCGAGGCCGAGGCGGCGCACCTTCGCCACCACCTCGAGACCGCGATGCTGCTGGCCGACCCGGAACGGCGGCGGCTGGCCGCCCACCTGCAGTGGTTGCTGACCGGGCATGCGAAGCTGAGCGGCCTGGCCAAGCGACTGGCCGGGCTGGACGACACCCAACGGGACGGCATCGGCGACTTCCTCGTCACCGTCGCCACCGCGGACGGGGTGGTCTCCCCGGCTGAGATCACCACCCTGACGAGGATCTTCAAGCTGCTCGGACTGGACCCGGCGGCGGTGTACAGCCGCGTGCACGCAGCCACCGCCGCCGGGCCGCCCGCTGCCGGACCGGTGACCGTGCGGCCCGCCGGGGCCCCGACGCCCGGGTACGCGATACCGCCCCGGCCCACCCCGCCTGCCCGACCCGACGCACCGGATGCGCCGGATGGAACGGAGCCGGCCGCTCGGGCGCGGCCCGACGCGGTCCGCGGTGTCGTCCACCTGGACGAGGCAGCGATCGCTGCCAAGCTCCGGGAGACAGTTGCGGTGTCTGCGCTGCTCGGCGACATCTTCGTCGACGCCACCGTGGGGGTACCCACCCCGCCCCCGGCCACGACGCCGACGCCCGCCGAGGCTGTCGTGGCGGGCCTGGATGGCGGCCATTCGATGCTGCTGCGGTGGCTGGCCGGGCGGGATCGGTGGGCCCGCGCCGAGCTGGAGCAGCGGTGCGCCGACCTGAAGCTGCTGCCGGACGGCGCGATCGACCGGCTGAACGAGGCCGCCTACGACACCGCAGGAGATCCGCTGGTGGAGGGCGAGGACCCGTTGGACATCAACCCCGATGTAGCGCAGGAGATGCTGGCATGACGGCCGCCACCACCATCCGTCCCCGCGAGCGCGACGCGATCATGCAGGCGCTGCGCGCCGGTGTCGTGCCCCGGCTCGGGCAGCAGCACATCCAGGTGGGCCGGGTCGCCGAGGTGAAGGCCCTGCTGGGTGACATCGACCGCGTCGCCGACGGCGGGTCGGCCATCCGGTTCGCGATCGGTGAGTACGGGTCGGGGAAGACATTCTTCCTGCACTTGGTCCGCTCCATCGCCCTGGAACGCAAGCTGGTCACCGTGCACGCTGACCTGTCCCCGGACCGTCGCCTGCACGCCACCGGCGGGCAGGCCCGCTCCCTGTACGCGGAGCTGATGCGCAACATCGCCACCCGGGCCAAACCCGACGGCGGCGCCATGAGCAGCATCGTCGAACGGTTCGTCACCAGTGCGCTCAGCCAGGCGCAGTCCAGTGGCACCCACCCTGACACCGTGATCCGCGCGCACCTGGCGCAGCTGTCGGAGATGACCGGCGGCTACGACTTCGCCGAGGTCATCGCTGCCTACTGGCGGGGCCACGACACCGGCAACGAGCAGCTCAAGAGCGACGCCGTGCGCTGGCTGCGCGGGGAGTTCTCCACCCGCACCGATGCCCGGGCCGCCCTGGGCGTGCGGACCATCGTCGACGACGCCAACTTCTACGATCAGCTCAAGCTGCTGGCCCGCTTCGTGGTGTTGGCTGGCTACTCAGGGTTGCTGGTCTGCTTGGACGAGCTGGTCAACCTGTACAAGCTGGCCAACACCCAGGCCCGCAACGCCAACTACGAGCAGATCCTGAGGATCCTCAACGACAGCCTGCAGGGCACTACCGCCCACCTCGGTTTCGTGCTCGGCGGCACCCCGGACTTCCTCCTGGACACACGTCGCGGCCTGTACTCCTACGCCGCCCTGCAGCGGCGCCTGGCGGAGAACACCTACGCCACCGACGAACTGGTCGACTACAACGGGCCGGTCCTGCAGCTGGCCAACCTCAGCCCCGAGGACTTCTACCTGCTGCTGACCCGGCTACGGCACGTCGCCGCCGGCGGCGACCCGGGCAAGTACCTGATCCCGGACGAGGGGCTCACCGCGTTCATGACCCACTGCTCCGCCCAGATCGGCGACGCCTACTTCCGCACGCCAGGGACGACCATCAAGCAGTTCGTGGACCTGCTGGCCATTCTGGAACAGAACCCTGGAACCGACTGGGGCACCCTCGTCGGCGCCGTGCAGATCCAGTCCGAATCCAATCCCGATCTCGCCCCGCTGCCCGACGATGACCTCGCACCAGAGGCGATCCACCCTGGGCCGTCAGCGGGCCACATGCGAGATGTCCTACAACCGGACCAGCCGGTGCCGGCGGGCTGGCAGCCGCCCGCCGAGCGTGGCCAAACGCCAGGGGATGGGGACGGCCTTGCGACCTTCACCCTCTGACTTCGGCGCAGCCACTACCGCAGGTCCCAGGCTCGAGGTAGTGGGACCGGCGGCGCTAGCGTCCTCGGCGTTTGGCCGACTGCACCCGAAGATCCAACGGTGGATCTGGGACCAGGGCTGGAACGAGCTACGCGATGCCCAGGAGCGGGCCATCACCCCCGTGCTCGCCGGTGACCAGGATCTGATCATCGCCGCGGCCACCGCGTCCGGGAAGACCGAGGCAGCCTTCCTGCCCATCTGCTCGGCCCTGCTGGCTGGCAGCGCTTCGACGTCCTGGTCAGACGTGCCCACCGAACAGGAGCAGGAATCTGGCGGCAACCACGGCGTCCAAGCCCTGTACGTGAGCCCGCTCAAGGCCCTCATCAACGACCAGCACGGCCGGCTCGACGCCCTCTGTGAGCACCTTGAGCTACCGGTGCATCGCTGGCACGGGGATGTCGCCGGATCCCGCAAGGCCAAGGTCCTCGCCAACCCGGACGGCATCCTGCTGATCACACCGGAGTCACTCGAAGCGCTGCTGGTCATCCACGGACCGAAGATCGCCCGCCTGTTCGCGGGCCTGCGCTACGTCGTCATCGACGAGATGCACTCCTTCCTCGGCACCGAGCGCGGCGCTCAACTCCAATCCCTGCTCCACCGGGTCGAACTCGCCCTACGGCGCCGCGTCCCACGCATCGGGCTGTCCGCAACTTTGGGGGACATGTCCGCCGCCAGGGATTTCCTCCGGCCCGGCCGCGGTGAACACGTCGGCGAGATCATCGCCACGAGCGATGGCCAGGAACTGCGCCTACAACTGCGCGGCTACGAGTCCACTCCAGCCAAGCTCACCCCGGCCGAAGCAGAACACGCGGAGGCCCGCGGCGACCAGGTCGAGACTGAGGACGTCGCCACCGGCGACCGACTCGCGATCGCCGACCACCTCTTCGCCACCCTGCGTGGAACCGACAACCTCATCTTCGCCAACTCCCGCCGGGAAGTGGAGATCTACGCCGACCTGCTGCGCCGCCGCTGCAAGGCCGCCCGGGTCCCGAACGAGTACGTCCCACACCACGGCAGCCTGTCCAAGGAACTGCGCGAAGACGCCGAGGCCCGGCTCAAGGACCGCTCGCGCCCGGTCAGCGCGGTCTGCACCTCCACCCTGGAGATGGGCATCGACATCGGATCGGTCACCTCGATCGCCCAACTCGGTGCGCCGCACACCGTCGCCGGGCTGCGCCAACGCCTCGGACGCTCCGGCCGCCGGGGCGAGCCCGCAACCCTGCGGCTGTTCATCACCGAGGAGCAGGTCACCCCGCAGACGCCACCACCCGACGCCCTGCGCGCCGACCTCGTCCAAGCCATCGCCATGGTGAACCTGCTCCTGGCCCGCTGGAACGAGGCACCCGACAGTGGCGGCCTGCACCTGTCCACCCTGACCCAGCAACTGCTCTCCCTGATTGCCCAACACGGCGGAGTCACTCCCCTGCAGACCTACCAAGTGCTCTGCCAGCACGGGCCGTTCGCGCGTGTTTCCCCAGACCTGTTCAAGACACTGCTGCGCGCCCTCGCTGCCGAGAAGGTTGACCTGATCACCCAGGCGAGCGACGGGTTGCTGCTCCTCGGGACTGCTGGCGAGCGCCTGGTCAACCACTACTCGTTCTACGCAGCCTTCCGAACCGGCATCGAGTACCGGCTCCTGGCCAACGGCCGCACCCTCGGCACAATGCCGATCTCCTACCCCCTGATGCCCGGCTCACTGCTCATCTTCGGCGGCCGCCGGTGGAAGGTGCTCACCATCGACGACCAGGCCAAGATCGTGGAACTCACCCGATCCTCCGGCGGGCGACCCCCGCTGTTTGCTGGCGACGGTGGTGGCGGAGTCGCTGACCGCGTCCGCCAGGAGATGCTGACGATCTACCAGACCGCCGACGTCCCCGCCTACCTGGACGCCACGGCCGTCCGGCTGCTCGCCGAGGGCCGAACCAACTTCACCCGCTTCGGGCTGCACAGCGATCCGATCCTGTCCTGGGGTGCCGACACCCTGATCTTCCCCTGGCGGGGTGATCGCATCATGTCCACCCTCGCACTGGTCCTCACTGGTAGCGGCGTCGAGGTCGCCCAGGACGGTGTCTGCCTCACCATGACCGGCATGGACCGCACCGGAGCTCTCACACGACTGCGCCAACTTCAGAATGAGGGGAAACCCGATCCGCTAACCCTTGCGGCCCGAGTCAGGACGAAGATCGTGGAGAAGTACGACGACTACCTCACCGAAGAACTCCTCAGTGAAGCGTTCGCCGCTCGCACGCTCGACATTGACGGCGCCTGGAACACGATGGAGGGGCTGGAGACTGGATTAACGAACCCCTGTTGAAACAAGGACGTTCTGGGATGGTCGGTCGCGGAATCACCGCCGCGTCCTCATTGCCCCGGGTGTAGGTGCTCGGTCCACCTGGCACCATCCCACCACCGCAAGCCAGGTCCCGAAGGGTTGGGATACCAGGCGGCGGGAGGCAATGTAGCCTCGTCCTTCACCGACGAGTCGGCCGTGACGGGAGTAGAGTCATTCTGTAGGGTAGCGCCCGACTCGATCGCCCGTCCAGAAGAGATCGAGCGACTTGCCTCCTGTTCCTGGAACCAGGCTTCGGGGATTTGGTGGGCTCTCGCGACGTGGAGAACGACCTCCATCTTCAGTCGATTGCCCTTCACGATGCCCCTTGCTGCGGCGATTGCTCCAGTTTCTGCACAGTAGCTCACGGCTGGCAGAAGTTCAGAGCTCATCTTCGGTGTGAGTTGACCGACTCGTTGCCCGTCGATCCGAACTTCGACAACCGTGCGCTCGGACCTGTTGAGTTTCTCCAGCAGTTCGTGCAAGGTCACGTAGGCCCAGCTTTCCCCTTCCGGACGCTGGTAGGCGAGGAGGGTCCCCAAGTGCTTCTCCTCGCCAGTAACCTGGATGGAGTTGCCGAGGGGGAGGAGCCGATATAGCCCCGGCGGC
>CAYYCE010000192.1:0-6084 GCA_964469635.1 uncultured Kineosporiaceae bacterium | reverse complement strand
GCCGTGCTGGGGGCCCGTGACCCCGAGTCGGTCCGCGACCTGCTGCGCCGCCAACTGGTCGCGGTGGTGGACCCGGCGATGGACCGCTCGCTGCACGTCGAGCGCCACTTCGGGGCCGACGGCACCGCCCGCCCGGCCGTCGTGCTGCTCGTCGGCGTCAACGGCACCGGCAAGACGACGACGGCGGGCAAGCTGGCCCGAGTGCTGGTCGCCGAGGACAAGGACGTCCTGCTCGGGGCCGCCGACACCTTCCGGGCCGCGGCCGCCGACCAGTTGCAGACCTGGGGCGAGCGGGTGGGTGTGCCGACCGTCCGCAGCGATCGCGAGGGGGCCGACCCCGCCGCCGTCGCCTTCGACGCCGTCAGGGCGGGGATCGAGGTCGAGGCGGACGTCGTGCTGATCGACACCGCGGGCCGGTTGCAGAACAAGGTCGGCCTGATGGACGAGCTGGGCAAGGTCAAGAGGGTGGTCGAGCGACACGGCCCGGTGGACGAGGTGCTGCTGGTGCTGGACGCCACCACGGGGCAGAACGGCCTGCAGCAGGCGCGGGTGTTCGCCGACGTGGTCGACATCTCAGGGATCGTGCTGACCAAGTTGGACGGCACCGCCAAGGGCGGCATCGTCGTCGCCGTGCAGCGTGATCTGGGCGTTCCGGTCAAACTGGTCGGACTCGGTGAGGGTCCGGACGATCTGGCCCCGTTCGAGGTCGAGGCCTTCGTGGACGCGCTGCTGAGCTGAGCAAAGTGAGCCGGGTAACTCTGCTCGGGTCGATGGCGACGTGGCAACACAGGTTTCACCCGGGGGGCGATTCCGTCACGCGCTCGTAACCTGAGCGGCGGGCGGCCGAAATACTCAGCCGGAAATCTCGTCGCGGAAGGTGCCCCGCTGGTGTGGCGCCGCGCCGCCGGTTCCCGGCGGTCCCTCATGACCGGCCACTCACGACCAACAAGGGGTTTCGGATGAATTCCGGAGATACCGCCTGGGTGTTGACGAGCGCGGCGCTCGTGCTCTTGATGACACCCGGTGTGGCGTTCTTCTACGGCGGCATGGTCCGCGGCAAGAACGTCCTCAATATGCTGATGATGAACTTCATCACCATCGCGATCGTCGGCGTCGTCTGGGTACTCGTGGGCTACTCGCTGGCCTTCGGCGACGGCGGCAGGTTCGTCGGTGACTTCTCCTCCGTCGGGCTCAACGGCACGGTCGGCGAGCTCACCGGGGACGGCGGCATTCCCGTGCTCGCCTTCGTCATGTTCCAGGCGATGTTCGCGATCATCACGCCCGCGCTGTTCACCGGCTCGATCGCGGACCGCATGAAGTTCGGACCGTTCATCGCCATCGTGGCGCTCTGGTCGATCCTGGTGTACTCGCCGATCGCCCACTGGGTGTGGGCCGGCAACGGCTGGCTGTTCGGCCTGGGCGCCGAGGACTTCGCCGGAGGGACCGTGGTCCACGCCAACGCCGGTGCCGCCGGTCTGGCGCTGGCGATCGTGCTCGGCAAGCGGCGCGGCTGGCCCAAGGAGCCGATGCGCCCGCACAACCTGCCGTTCGTCCTGCTCGGCGCGGCCATGCTGTGGTTCGGCTGGTTCGGCTTCAACGCCGGGTCCGCCCTGGCCGCCAACGACACCGCCGCGATCGCCTTCATGACCACCAACACCGCGACCTGCGCGGCGATCATGGGCTGGCTGATCGTGGAGAGGTTCCGCGACGGTCACCCGACCACCCTCGGTGCCGCCTCCGGTGCGGTCGCCGGTCTGGTCGCCATCACCCCGGCCGCGGCCTTCGTCAGCCCGATCGGTGCCATCATCCTCGGCCTGCTCGCCGGTGTCGTCTGCTCCCTGGCCGTCGGTCTGAAGTTCCGGCTCGGCTACGACGACGCGCTCGACGTGGTCGGTGTCCACCTGGTCGGCGGTGTGCTCGGCGCGCTGCTGATCGGCTTCCTGGGCACCGCGGCGATCAACGACGCCGGCGCCGACGGTCTGTTCTACGGCGGCGGCGTGAGCCTGCTGGGCAAGCAGGCCGCTGCGGTGGGCGCGTCCGTGGCCTACTCCTTCGTCGCCACGTTCATCATCGCCAAGGTCGTGGGCCTGGTCTTCGGCGGCCTGCGGGTCGACACCGAGACCGAGGTCCAGGGTCTGGACATCGCCGTGCACGCCGAGTCCGCCTACGAGATCGGTGCGGTCGGCGGCGCCGGCAGCTTCGGCCCGGCGACGAAGGCCACCGAGAAGTCGGAGGTGTCGGCATGAAGCTCGTCACGGCCATCATCAAGCCCCACAAGCTCGACGAGGTGAAGAGCGCGCTGGAGGCCTTCGGAGTCCAGGGGATGACGGTCAGCGAGTCCAGCGGGTACGGCCGCCAGCGCGGTCACACCGAGGTCTACCGGGGCGCGGAGTACACCGTCGACCTGGTGCCCAAGGCCCGGCTGGAGGTGCTCGTGGACACCGCGGACGCCGAGGACGTGGTCGAGGTGATCGTCAAGGCCGCCCAGACCGGTCGGATCGGAGACGGCAAGGTGTGGACCACCCCGATCGAGGACGTCGTCCGGGTACGGACCGGCGAGCACGGAGTCGACGCGCTCTAGGATCCCGACAGTGACAGATCTCGCACCCGCCCCGCAGGACCTCCGCCGCGAACGTCTGGCGTTGGCCCTGCGGGGCGGACCCCCGGGTCCGGCCCGGCGGCTGGCCATGACCTCCCTGGTCGAGCGGTTCCTGGGCGAGGCGTGGATCCGGGCGATGACCGAGTGGGTCGCCGAGACCGGCGACCCCCGCAGGGGCGATCTCGTCCCCAGCGCCGCCCAGGGCCTCGCGCTCGCCGTGGTCGGCAGCGTCGCCCGCTCGGACACCGGCCCCGCCAGCGACATCGACCTGGTGCTGGTCCACGACGGCCGGCGCCCCACCCAACACGTCAGCGCTCTCGCCGAGCGCATCTGGTACCCGTTGTGGGACAGCGGGATCCGGATCGACCATTCGGTCCGCACGCCCAGCCAGTGCCGCGAGATCGCGGCTCAGGACACCTCGGCCGGCATCGGTCTGCTGGACCTTCGCGCCGTCGCCGGGGACTCCGCCCTGGTGGTCCGGGCCCGCGCCAGCCTGCTCGAGGACTGGCGCGGAGGGATCCGCCGCCGCCTGCCGGCCCTGCTCGACCTGCTCACCGACCGCGCCGGCAGGTTCGGTGAGATCGCCTGGATGCTCGAACCGGACCTCAAGGAGGCCCGCGGGGGGCTCCGCGACATCACGGTGCTGCGCGCCCTGGCCGCCAGCTGGGTCACCGACCGGCCGCACGGGGAGGTGGACGCCGCGCATCAGCAACTGCTCGACGTCCGGGATGCCCTGCACGCGGTCACCGGGCGCAGCGTGGAGCGCCTGCTCATGGCCGACCAGGACGCCGTGGCGGCCGCCGTGGGGGCGGCCGACGCCGACGACCTGCTGGCGACGGTGTCCCAGGCCGGGCGCACCGTGGCCCAGGCCGTCGACATCACCGTGCGTCGGGCCCGCCAGGCCTTGCCCGCCAAACGCTCCCGACGACTCATGGGTCAGCGGCCGGCCCGCCGGCCGCAGTTCCGCCCGCTCGGCCACGGGCTGGTCGAGCACGACGGCGAGGTGGTGCTCGGCGCAGGGATCCGGCCCGCCGAGGACCCGGTGCTGGCCCTTCGGGCGGTCGCGGCCGCCGTCCGAGCCCGGTTACCGCTGTCACCGGTCACGCTGGACCACCTTGCGGCCGACAGCGTGCAGCTGCCGCGTCCCTGGCCGCCGGCGGCCCGCGAGGCCCTCCTCGAGGCCCTCGGCGGCGGCGAGTCGCTGATCGGGGTCTGGGAGTCCGCGGATCTCGCCGGTCTGGTGTCCCAGTGGATCCCACAGTGGGAAGCGGTCCGCAACCGCCCGCAGCGCAACGCGATCCACCGTCACACCGTCGACCGGCACTTGGTGCAGACGGTGGTCGAGGCCTCGGCCTTCGTTCGCTATGTGAGCCGTCCCGATCTGCTGCTCATCACCGCACTGCTGCACGACATCGGCAAACTCCCCGGGGCCATGGATCACTCTCGGGCGGGTGCCCCGCTGGCCCGGGAGGCCGTGGCGATGATGGGCTTCCCCGACGACGACGTCGCCGTGGTCGAACGGCTGGTCGCGCAGCACCTGACCCTGGTCGAACTGGCCACCCGGCGCGATCCCGACGATGCGGGCACCGTCGCGGCGCTGGTCGAGGCCGTCGCGGGGCGCGACGACGTCCTGGACCTGTTGCGGGCGTTGACGGAGTCCGACGCCCGGGCCGCCGGCCCGGCCGCCTGGAGTCCCTGGCGCGCCCGGTTGGTCGACGACCTGGTGCGTCGCGCGCGTTCGGCGCTGCGCGGCCAGTCGCCGCCCGGCCCCGCCCCGATCACCGACGCCGAAGCCGCCCTGGTCACCGCCGCGAGGGACGACGGCCGGCCGCATG
Source organism: uncultured Kineosporiaceae bacterium (assembly GCA_964469635.1). Taxonomy (GTDB): domain Bacteria; phylum Actinomycetota; class Actinomycetes; order Actinomycetales; family Kineosporiaceae; genus JADJPO01. Next base: position 1,650 of record CAYYCE010000192.1, on the reverse strand, counting down.
TCGCGGTGGCGGCCTTCCACGACCTGCACGTGGTCAGCGTCGCGGCCCCGGACCGGCCCCGGCTGTTGGCGGACATCGCGGGCACCCTGGCCTCCTTCCGGCTCGGGGTGCGCTCGGCCCTGGTGCGCACCCTGCCGGGTTCGGGCCCCGGCGAGCCGGGGATCGCCGTCGACACCTGGTACGTCGACGGCGACGGCACCTCGCTGCCGGAGGCGGCCACCCTGGAGACGGCGCTGCGCCTGCTCGCCGAGGGCGACCCCACGGTGCCGGAGCGGTTGGCACGTCGCGACGCCGGGTACCGGCCGCCGTCGACGTCCGCGGCCAAGCCGCGGGCGGTGCTGCTGAACGACGCCTCGATCGATGCCACGGTGCTCGAGGTGCGCGCGGCCGACCGTCCCGGCCTGCTGCACGCACTCGGCGGCGCCCTGGCGACGCTGGGGATAGACATCCGTTCGGCCCACGTGGCCACGCACGCCGGGCAGGCGGTCGACGTGCTCTACGTCAGTGAACCGGACGGCTCGCGGCTGGTGCCGGGGCGGGTGGCCGCGGTGATCGCCGCCCGGGTGGACGCCGCCGGCCTGCCGGGCACCGAGGTGTAGCGCACTCCGGGTCGGTGCATCCGTCGGGGGCGGATCGAGTGATCAACGCAGGCTGGGTGAGGGTCAGCTGCCGCGGCGGATGGGGATCACGCGGAGGGTGTCGCTGCGGGCGGTGGTGCCCCGGAAGAGGGCGCGCCCGGTGGCGTGGAGCTTGGCGTCGCCGTGTCCGGTCCGGGGGACCGTCACGGTGACGTTCTCGATGGTGCCCCAACGGGTGGACAGCACGCGCTTGATCACCCTGCCGTCGTAGCGGATGGTGATGGTGTTGAGGGGCCGGAACCCGTTGGCGGTGATCCGCACTCGCCGACCGGCCAGGATGTGCCTGGTGGACAGGAGGATCGCCGGGACGGGGCGCACGCCGGCGGGTCGGGAGGTCGTCAGGGATCGGCCGTCGGCGGCGTAGGCGGTGACGCGGACGGAGTAGAAGGTGCCGTTCTTGAGGCCGCGGATGACGCAGCCGGTCGAGACGGTCCGGCAGGAGGCGCCGCCGGGGCGGGCCACGGCCCTGTAGTAGGCGACCGAGACCCCGCGGGGTCGGGCGGAGGTCCAGCGGAGCCCGGCGTGGCGGTTGCCGACGACCCCCACGTAGATCCGGGCCGCGGTGCCGCGTGACCACAGGCTGGCCGTGGTGCTGGGCGAACTGGCGACCGAGTCGCCGGCGTCGGAGTGGGCCGTCACGGTGAAGGTGTAGCCGGGGGCGGTGGTCAGCCCGGAGATGGCGCAGGTGGTGGCGCTGGGTCCGGCGGTACAGGTGGCGCCGCCGGGGGAGGCGGTGACGGTGTAGCCGGTGATGGTGGACCCGTTGAGGGCTGACGGGGCGGTCCAGGTGATCGTGGCGGTGCCGTTGGCGCCGGTGGCGCTCACGGCGGTCGGTGCGGACGGCGGGCCGGCGGCCGTGGTGACGGCGGCGCTGGCGGCGCTGGCGGTGGAGTCGCCATGGTCGGAGTTGGCGACGACGGTGAAGGTGTAGCCGGTGGCGGCGTCCAGGCCGGTGACGGCGCAGGTGGTGGCGCTGGGTCCGGCGGTACAGGTGGCGCCGCCGGGGGAGGCG
>CAYYCE010000191.1:0-6087 GCA_964469635.1 uncultured Kineosporiaceae bacterium | reverse complement strand
TCCACGACCACGAGGGCCTCGCTGCGTGATCGCGTCGCGGCCGCGCTCGCCGGGCTCGAGACGCCCGGCGAGGCCGAGGCCCGGGGCCACTGGCTGTGGCTGCTGCGCTCGGACACCGCCCCGGCGCCGCACGCCCTCGATCGACAGATGTCCGCCGTGGAGACCGCGCCGTCCGTCGCGGTCGCCGGCTGCAAGCAGGTGCAGTGGGAGGACGAGGAACGGCTGCTCGACGTCGGCCTGAGCACCTCCCGCCTGGGTGCCGTGATCACCGGGCTCGACCGGGGCGAGCTCGACCAGGGCCAGCACGACGCCCGCAGTGACGTGCTCGCCGTCCGGATCGGCGGGATGCTGGTCCGCCACGACGTGTGGTCGGCCCTCGATGGTCCCGACCCCGCCGTCCGCGGGGCGCGCGACGAGCTCGAGTTCTGTCGCCGGGTGCATCTGGCGGGGCACCGGGTGGTCGTGGTGCCGCGGGCCGTCGTGGCCACCGCCGACGGCGCCCGTCCACGCTTTCGCGACGACCGGCGCGACGCGCTGACGCTGCGCCTGGCCTGGGCGCGCTGGGGGCTGCTGCCGCTGGCCTTGGCGTGGTCGTTGCCGGCGGCGGCCGTGCGAGCGCTCGTCCAGGTGGTGCTCGAACGCCCCGGCCGCGCCGTCGACGAGCTCCTGGCCCCCCTGTTGGTGCTGATCCGGCCCGACCGCTGGCTGCGGATCCGACGGCGCGGTCGCGCCGTGAGGACGGTTCCGCGCCGCGCGCTTCGTCCGCTGGCCGCCGCGCCGCGCGCCCTGGTCCGGCAACGCCGCGACGAGCTCACCTCGTGGATCCGGCCGTCGGTGCGCCGGGTGCGTCGCCCGCCCCGGCCGGCGGCGCTGCTCGCGGTGCTGACCCTCACCACGGCCGCCTCGGTGGCCGCCGGATGGCGACTGGTCGCCACCGGCGGCGCGTTGGCCGGCCCCTACCTGTCCCCGGTCCCCGGCGGCGCCGGCCAACTGTGGCGCAGCGCGACGTCCTCGTGGCGTCCGCTCGGTCTCGGCACGGCCGCGGTCGGAGATCCGCTCGCCGGCCTCCTCGCCGTGGCCTCGGTGCCGCTCGGGGCGGACCCGGCACGTCTGGTGACCGTCCTGATCCTCGGCGCCCCGATCCTGGCCGCCGTCACCGCCTACCTCGCGGTGGCGGCGCTGTCCCCGTCGCGGCTGCTGCGGGCGTGTGGGGCGCTGACCTGGGCTGCCGCGGCGCCGCTGCTGGCCGCCACCCGAACCGGGCGTCCGGGGCCGGTGCTGGTCCACGTGCTGCTGCCGTTGTTGGCCTGGGCGCTGGTGCGCCTCGTGCGCACCGGCGCGATGGGCTCCCTCGGGGCGGCCGGCCTGGTGCTCACGGCGGTCCTGGCGGCGGCCCCCGCGCTCGCCCTGCCGGCGATCGCCGCGCTGGTGCCGGTGGCGGTGATCGGGGTGATCCTCGGCGGCCCGAGGCGGCTGCCCGCGCTACTCGCCGTGCCCGTGGTGCCGGCCGCCGCCCTGCTGCCGTGGTGGCTGGCGGTCGCCCGCGACCCGGTGCTGCTGGCCGCCGATCCCGCGCTGGGGTGGACCGGTCCGGCCACCGACGTGTCCTGGTGGCACCTGGCCGCCCTGCCCGAGGGCCCCGACCAGGTCTTCGCGCTTCCCGCGGCCCTACTCGCCCGGTTGCCCGAGCTGAGCGTGGCCGGGCACGACGTCACGCGGCGGCTGCCGGCGGCGATCGCGGTGGCGGCGCTGGCCGCGGTGGCGGTGGCCGCGGCGGCCGCGCTGCTGCGCCGCCGCCGGCCCGCCCTGGTGGCCCTCGCCGGGTGGTGGCTGGTCCTGGTCGGATTGGCTGCCGCGCTGACGGGCGAGCGTCTCGAGGTCGGCGACGGCCGGACCTGGCCGGCCCCCGCACTGTCGCTGCTCGTCGGCGGCCTGCTGGTCGCCGCCGTCGCCGGCTACCCGGCGCTGGCCCGGAGGTTGCGCCGCCGCCGGTCGCTGTGGCGGCGGCTGGGGTGGGCGGTGCTGGCCCCGTTCCTGGCCGCCGGACCCGTCCTCGGGCTCACCGTCTTCGCCGCCACGGCCGCGACCTCGAGCGACCTGCCGGTGCGCCGGGTCGACGCGAGCGTGCTGCCCGCCGTGGCCGTGGCCGAGGCCCGCGGGCCCGGCGCCACGCGCACGCTCGCGCTGGCCGTCGACGGCGAGCGGGTGCGCTGGACCCTGTACCGCGGCGCGGGCCCCCGCCTCGGCGCGGACTCGGCGGCCCGCCGGCTCGCGATCACCGACGGCATCCGGTCCGACGGCGACGTCGTGGTCCCGGTCATCGCCGCCCTGCTCTCGGACGCGGGACAGGACACCCGCCGGCAGTTGGCCGACCTCGCCGTCGGCTCCGTGCTGCTCCTGCCGCCGGTCGACGAGAACGCCGAACAGGTCCTGGACACCGCCCCGGGTCTGGTGCGGTTCGGCGGCGGCCCATGGGCGATGTGGCGGGTCGATTCCCCGGACGGCGACCGAGCGGGTGGGCGGCCGGCCCGAGTCAGGGTGGTCGACGCCGAGGGCCGGACGACGCTCGTCCTGCCGACCTCGGCCGACCGGGTCTCGGTCTCCGCCGAGGTCCCCGCCGGCGCCGCCGGACGGCACCTGGTGCTCGCCGAACGCGCGGACGACGGCTGGCGCGCCGACTACAACGGCGTGGCCCTGGTCCCGGTCGCACCCGACGCCCCGGGCCAGGCGTCGGGCCAGGCGTCCTGGTCCCAGGTCTTCGAGCTGCCGGCGCAGGCGGGCCGGCTCACCGTCGTCCACACCTCCCCGGCGAGCTGGGCCGGCGGCGGCTGGGTGGCGGGCGCCCGGTTGGCGGTCGTGCTTCTGGCGGGTCTGCTGGCGCTGCCGCTGCCCCGGGTTCGCGATCGCATCGGCGCGCCGCCCGCGCCGCGCGCGACCCGGCCGGTGGAGCGTGACCTCGCCGCCGACGAGGTGGCCCCGCGTCCGGTGCCACAGGTCTTCGACCTCGACCACCCCGAGGACGGCGAGTTGCCGCCGGTGCTCGCGCAGGCGCGTGAGCGGGACGGCTCGTGAGGGGGCGCCCGGCCGGCCTCGCGGCGATCCTGATCGTGGCAGCCGCCGTTGTCGGCACCCCGGCGGCCGCCCGGAGCATCGCCCCCGTGGCGCTGCCCGTCGCGCAGGCGGTGAGGTTGCCCGTCACCGTCGCCACGCCGGTCCGGGTGTGCCCCGGACCGCAGACGCTCGTCGTCCCGCAGGGGGCGACGCCCACCCAGCCCGGGGGCCCGGTCGAGGTCGGGGCCGTGGCGCTGACCGGAGCCGGGGCCACCGCGGCCCTCGGCGACACCGAGCTGGACCGGGCGCAGGACGGCGAGGTCGCACTGGCAGCGCGGACCCTGTCCGGCGCGGGGACGCTGGAGCTCACCGCCGCCGCCCAGGGCCGCGCGATCGCCACCAGCGCCGTCCAGACCACCCTGACCCCCGCCGGAGATCTGCGGGGGCTGGACGCCGTGGCCTGCGCGACGCCGGCCGCCGAGGCCTGGCTGGTCGGCGGCGGAACCCTGGCCGGCGAACGGGCCCGGCTGCTACTGGCCGACCCGACCCCCAGCCCGGCCGTCGTCGACGTCCTGGTGCACGGCCCCGACGGTCCGGTGAGCGCACCCTCCGGGCAGGGCGTCGTCGTCCCGGCCGGTGGGCAGATCGCGGTGTTCATCGACGCCCTGGCGCCCGACGTCGAGGCGATCGCGGTCCACGTGCGGGCCCGCAGCGGCCGGGTGGTGGCCACCCTGCACCACAGCCTGCTCCGTGGCCTGACCCCCGGCGGCGTCGACGACGTGGCACCCTCGGCCGCGGCGGCCACCCGCCAGGTGTTGCCCGGGGTCGTGGTGGCCGAGCACGGTGACGCGGCGGTGCGGGTCGTGGTGCCCGGCCCTGCCGACGGCATCGTCCGCGTCCGGCTGATCGGCCCCGAGGGGACCGTGGCCTCCTCGTCACCGTCGTCGCTGGTGGCGACCGTCGCCGGCGGTGCGGTGCATGACATCCCCCTGACCGACGTGGACCCGGGTACCTACACCGCGCTGGTGGACGCCGACGTCCCGGTCGTGGCGGGCGCACTGTCGCAGCGCACCGAGGCCGGCGGCGAGCTGGCCGGCACCGCCTCGGCCGTCGGCGACCAGGTGCCGCCCAGCGAACTGGCCTGGACGGCCGCCACGACCGCGCTGCACGGTTCGGTGATCGCGGCGCTGCCCCACGAGGTGGCCGGCGTCTCCGCCGCACTCGTGGTCGCCGCCCCCGGGGGAGCCCTGCGGGCCGGGCTGCGCGAGATCGACGCCGAGGGCCGGGTCGGCGCCGAACGACGGATCGGGCTCCGGGGCGGGGCGAGCAACACCGTGCCGCTGGCCCCGACCACCGTGGCCGTCCTGCTGAGCCCGCCCGCCGACGTCCCACTGCACGCCTCGGTTCTGCTGACCACCGGGACGGGGATGTTCTCCGTGGTCCCGGTGCGTCCCGGGCCGACCCCACCGGGCCCGGCGCCGCAGGTCGTCGAGGACGACCGGGTGGGTCTGACCGTCGTGCCGTAGCGGCGGTGCCGCGTCAGCCGCCGTAGCGCGGGTCGACCTGCTCCGGGTTGAGCCCCAGCAACCGGGCGACCTGCTCCACGACCACGTCGTGGACCAGCGCGGGAAGGTCCCGGGCGTCGGGCGCCCGGCTCTCGACCGGGCGGCGGTAGACGACGATCCGGTGCGGCAGTTCGCCGTGGGCGGGGAAGTAGCGGCCCAGCGGCACCTCGCCGTGCTCCCACGGCGCCGGATCGGACGGCGGGATGTCCTCGACGGCGAACTCGATGCCGTCGAGCTCGTCCGGCCAGCGCCCCTCGAGCCGCTCGACGGCGTCCAGCACCCAGGTGTCGAACCGGTCCGACCGGCTGCGCCAGGCGGGCACCGTGCGCGGCAGCAGCGGGCCTCGCAGGCCGCGGCCGTGCCGGTCTCGCCGGTCGGGCCCGTCTCGCCGGTGGGGCCGCGGCGTTGGCCCGCCGCCGAACGACGGTGCGGTGGACATGGGCCCAGGCTATCCGCCGGTCGTCGCCCCGGCCCGCCCGGCCCGCCCGGCGTGCCGGGGCCCGGCCCGCCGGCCCGCAGGGGTATGGTCCGCTCGTGGTTGGTGTGCGGCAGTGTTCGCGGACGGCGTGCGGTCGCCCCGCCGTCGCCACGCTCACCTACGTGTACTCCGATTCCACGGCCGTCCTCGGGCCGTTGGCCAGCTACGCCGAACCCCACTGCTACGACCTGTGCGCCGCCCACGCGGAGCGGCTGACGGCCCCGCGCGGCTGGGAGGTCGTCCGGTTGGCGGCCGACCTGCGCGAACCCGTCGGCCCCTCGCACGATGACCTGGTGGCGCTGGCCGAGGCCGTCCGCGAGGCCGCCCGGGAGCGGCCCGAGCCGGAGCCGGTGACGGGAGCCCTGCGCGAGGGCTCCTCCTCGGTCGAGGTGGGTCGCCGGGGGCACCTGCGGGTGTTGCGCGACGGTCCCCGCTGACCCCGTTCGGGCCAGCCGCGGCTCGCCCGACCGGCCCGGGCCGACCCGTCCCGATGTCCGGTGTGTGCCGGACACGCCCGCTGCTCAAGTCCTCGGTGCGCTCGTCCGAGGAACATCTGGTCACCCGAACGGCGCCGACGGGCGCCGATGGTCCAGAGGAGTCACCCCAATGACGGCTAGCGCCGTGGCGGTCAGGTCCACCCACTCGGCCCGCACCTCGGGTCGTCAGAGCCGCCGCCGGGGCCGGGTCGAGGTGGTGCACCCGCCCCTGGGCTCGCTGACCCAACGGGACCACCGGACCTCGGCCTTCTGCCATGCGTGCGGATCGATCCACGTCACCCGGCTGTCGATGAGCCTCACCGACGGCACCCCGGTCGACTTCACCTCCTGCCACCGCTGCGAGCACCGCACGTGGGAGCACGACGGCGCCGTCCTGTCGGTCGAGGGCGTGCTCGCCAGGACCCGCAAGCTCTGAGCCGGCGGTCGCTGCGCGGGGGGTCTGCGCGGCGGTTCGTCCGGGAACGACGTTCTGGTGGCCGGTGCCCGCGCTCGCTCA
>CAYYCE010000190.1:0-6095 GCA_964469635.1 uncultured Kineosporiaceae bacterium | reverse complement strand
CAGGTTGCCGTTGCCGACCACCCCGGTCATCGCCGCGCCCAATGGCGGGACGGTCCGTCATGACCGCGATGGTGGCAGCTACGAGCGGTCCGCGGGGTCGAGCCGCAGCGAAAGGCCGCCGATCGGCCGCAGCGTCACCCCCGCCTCGACCCGCGGCGGACCGGAGCCCGGCGGGGCCACCACCCGTCGCCCGGGGAGCAGGGTGGCCAGCACGAGGGTGGTCTCGGCCAGGGCCAGGTCCCGCCCGATGCACAGCCTGGGGCCCAGGCCGAAGGGCAGGTAGTCGCCGCGGGGGCGGCCGGCGGGTGCGGCGAGGAACCGTTGTGGTCGGAACGCCTCCGGGGCGTCCCAGGAGTCGGGGCGGCGGTGCAGCAGCCACGGGCTGACGATCACCAGGGCCCCCGCAGGCACCTCGTGACCGCCCACCCGATCGGCGGCGAGCGCCCGCCGGGTGATCAGCCACGCCGGCGGGTAGAGCCGCAGGCTCTCCTCGATCGCGGCCCGGGTGCGCACCAGGTGCGGCAGGTCGCGCCAGGCCGGGCGGCGCGGCGGGGAGCCGGTGACGCGGCCGAGGACGGCGCGGAACTCGGCCGCCAGATCCTCCTGGACCTGCGGGTGCCGGGCCAGCATCGACAGCGTCCAGGTGAGCGATGCGGCGACGGTCTCGTGGCCGGCGATCACCAGGGTCACCACCTCGTCGCGCACCTCGGTCGGGTCCAGTCGGCCCTCGCGGACGGCGCCCGCCAGGAGTGCCAGGACGTCGCCCGCCGAACCCGGGCCGCGCCCGATCACACGATGGGCCGCCTCGTCGAGGGAGGCGCCGATGCGGCGCAATCGCCTGCCGTGCAAGGGATCCGCCCACCGCGGCAGACCGGAGCGGGCCTGGGCGATGACGGTCGCCAACCCCTGGGCGACCTGGCCGGCCAGGAGTTCGGCGTCCTCGCCCAGGTCGCGCCCGGACAGCACTTGCCCGACGACGTCGATCGTCACCCGGGCGAGTTCGTGGTCGACGTCGAGCAACCGGCCCGGGGCGTCGTCCCAACGACCGCGCAGCCGGCCGGCGGCCGCCGTGACCGGTTCGGCGAGAGCGGGCAGCGCGGCCGGGTGGAACGCCGGTTGCAGGATCTGCCGGTGGCGCCGCCAAGCCGGGGGGTCGGCGGTCAACAGGCCGTTCCCGGCGAGCACCGTGAGGGCGCGGTACTGCATCGTCGCCTTCGAGTACCCGGCGTGGTTCTCGATCAGGACGCGCCGGACGCCGTCCGGGAGGTTGACGAGCAGCGCCGGACGTCGCGGCAGGTCGAAACCCACCAGGTCGCCGTGCCGGGCCACGCAGTGTTCGAGGTAGCCGAGCGGATCGGCGCGGATCCGCGGGACGGCGCGGGCCAGGTCGAGCAGGCCCGGCCCGGGCGCGGACTCATCGCGGGAACGGGGCACCGGATCCGGGGACGCTAGAGGTACAGACCGGTCTGACCGTCCTCGACGCGGGGGGCGGCCACGGCGTGGATGTCACGCTCGCGCAACAGGATGTACTGGGCTCCGGCGAGTTCCACCTCGGCACGATCCTCGGGGTCGTACAGCACGCGGTCGCCGACCTGGACCTGGCGCACGTGCTGCCCGACGGCGACGACGGCCGCCCAGGCCAGTCGCTTGCCGACCTCCGCGGTCGCCGGGATGACGATGCCGGCCGAGGAGCGACGCTCACCGCCCTCACCGTCGCTGGAGACCAGCACCCGGTCGTTGAGCATGCGGATCGGCAGGCGATCGGGGCCCGCGGTGGGTGGTCCCGGGACGGTGGCGGCGGTCGAGGTCACGCCCGACAACGTACCGGCGGTCAGCCGCGGGCGCGGCGTCGGGCCTTGCCGCGGCGCACCGTGACCATCAGCGCGACCACGGCCACGGCCGAGCCGCCTGCGAGCGCCAGCCGGCCGGTGCGCAGGTCCCCGGACTCGGTGCGGATGACCGTGTTCACCTTGAGCTGCAGATCGGCGAGGGTACGGTGGAGCAGGGCCTTGGGCCGGGTGCGGGAGACGAGCTCGTCCACCGTGGTGGCCAGTCGGTCGCGCCGCTCCTCGATCATGGCCTCGATCTCGGCCGGTGCCTGCGGAATGCCGCCGTTGTACGCACTCACCGAACACCACCTCCGACGTTCACCGTACAGTGCTCGACGTGCCTCAGTTGACCGCGGGAACGCCCGCCCCCGATTTCACCCTGACCAGCTCCGACGGCTCCCCCGTGACGCTGTCGGGGCTGCGTGGACGACACGTCGTCGTCTACTTCTATCCGGCGGCCATGACCCCCGGCTGCACCACCCAGGCCTGCGACTTCCGCGACAACCTGGCGTCCCTGGCCGCCTCCGGTTACACCGTACTGGGCATCTCACCGGACGCGCCGGCCAAGCTGGCCAAGTTCGTCGAACGCGACGACCTCACCTTCCCGCTGCTGTCCGATCCGGACAAGAAGGTGCTGACCGAATGGGGCGCCTGGGGCGAGAAGAAGCTCTACGGCAAGACGGTGGTCGGCGTGATCCGCTCGACCGTGGTGGTCGATCCGGACGGCGTGGTCGAGCTGGCGCGCTACAACGTCAAGGCCACCGGCCACGTCGCCTCGCTGCGCAAGGCCCTCGGCGTGTAGTTGTTCCGACTCTCTGATGCCCAGAAGTACTTCCGGCTCAACGGCTCCGGAAGTCGGGCGGCCAAGGCCGCAGCGCCGGCCCGCCGTCGCCTCGTGGCCGGAGCCGTGAGTCCCGATCGCCTACTCTGGGGCTCGACGCGGGAGTGGTGTAACTGGCAGCCACGCAGGATTTAGGTTCCTGTGCCTTCGGGCGTGCGGGTTCGAGTCCCGCCTCCCGCACGTTGGGTCCTCGCCGGGGTGAGGACCCAAGCCTCACTTTCGGGCGGAGGACGTCGGGCCGGCCGGCGCGTGGGCGTGGTGCGGCTCCAGGTGGGTGTAGGCGTGGCAGTCCGGCAGCGCCGCGGCCAGCGCCCGCTCCACCTCGTCGGCCATCGCGTGCCCGGCCTCGACCGTCCAGTCCCCCGGTACCTGCACGGTGAGGTGGACGAACCGGTGCTGCCCCGAGGCCCGGGTGCGCACCCCGACGATTCTCACGTCGTCGCTGCGATAGCGGTCGAGCACCGACTCGATCACGGCCCGGTCCTGCTCCGGCAGCGCCGCGTCGAGCAGCGAGACCACCGACTGCGCGATCAGCCGGTAGCCGGTGACCAGGATGTTCAGCCCGACGGCCATGGCCACGATCGGGTCAAGGCGCTCCCAACCCGTCACCATGACCAGCAGCACGCCGACGAGCACGCCGACCGACGTCCACACGTCGGTGAGCAGGTGGCGGCCGTCCGCCTCGAGCGCCGGTGACCGGTGGGCGCGCCCGACCCGCAGCAGCATGACGCCCACCACGCCGTTGACCACCGAGGCCACCGACGAGATCGCCAGGCCCAGGCCGAGACTCTCCAGCGGTTGGGGCCGGAGCAGCCGTTCGACGGCGGTGAGCATGATGACCGCGGCCGCGACGAAGATCATCAGGCCCTCGACGCCGGCCGAGAAATACTCCGCCTTGCCGTGGCCGAAATGGTGGTTGTCGTCGGCCGGACGCGCGGCGATCCGCAGCGCCGTGAGGGCGACCGCCGCGGCGACCAGGTTGACCCCCGACTCCGCGGCGTCCGAGAGCAGCCCCACCGACCCGGTGACCAGATAGGACCCGGCCTTGAGCGCGATGGTGACCAGCGCGGCCACGATCGACAGCCACGCGAACCGGGTCAGCGCGAGGGCGCGCCCGCTCGGGCCCGTCTCCTCGGTCACTGCCTCGTCGATCACTGCACGTCGACCTCGATGGTGTGCCACCCGGTGGCGCCGTCGGGGACGACGTCCGTTCGCTCACCAGTCTGCACCCGCCCGGCACCGTCCACGGCGCGCACCGCCAGCCGATGCCGTCCGGGCGTGGCCGGCCAGGCGAAGGCCCACTGCCGCCAGGCGTCCGCCGACGCCGAGGCACCCAGGCGCGCCGGCCGCCAGTCGCCGTCGTCCACCCGCACCTGAACCGCATCGATCCCGGTGTGCGGTTCCCAGGCCACGCCGCCGACGGCCACCTCGCCGGCCTTGATCGAGGCGCCGGCGCGGGGGACGTCGATCCGGGAGGACAGCTTGACCGGGCCGTGGTCCGACCAGCCGCGCGACGTCCAGTACGCCGTGGCCCTGTCGAACCGGGTCACCTCCAGGTCGACCAGCCACTTGGTGGCCGAGACGAACCCGTAGAGCCCCGGGACCACCATGCGCACCGGGAACCCGTGGCTCGGCGACAGCACCTCGCCGTTCATGGCGACCGCCAGCAGCGCGTCGCGATCGTCGGTCAGCGCCTCCAGGGGGGTGGACGCCGTCCAGCCGTCCTGGCTCGTCGACAGCACCATGTCGGCGTCCGGGAGCGGCCCGGCCTCGGCCAGGATCGGGGCGATCCGGGTGCCGAGCCACCGGGCGTTGCCGACGAGGTCGCCGCCCACCTCGTTGGACACACAGGACAGCGTCACGTCCCGCTCGACCTGCTCGCGGGCCAGCAGCCCGGCGTAGTCCAGGGTGATCTCCTGTCGCACCATGCCGTGGATCCGCAGCCGCCACGCGGCGGCGTCCACCCTCGGGGCTCCGAACGCGGTGTCGATCAGGAAGAACTCCTCGGTCGGGGTCCGGAAGGCGCTCACCCCCGGCACGCCGACGTCCACACCGGCCGTGGGCGCGGCCCCCGAGACGGGGGTCGGCAGCGGCGGCAGCGGGCCCGAGGAGGTCACGGCGGAACCACCGCGCACCCTGGACCAGCCGAAACCGAGCAGCGCGATTCCGCCCACGCCCAACCCGGCCGCGGTCAGCACGCTGCGCCGGCTCGGGCCCGACGGCTCCGGGGGCTCCGGGGGCTCCTGCGCGGGCGACCCGACGGCCCAGGCGTTGTAGGCCTCGACAGGCTCCTCGGGCCGCGGCGCACCGCCGGCCGACGCATTCACGGCGAGCTCTCGACGAGTTCGCGCAGGTGGGGCACGAGCGAGCGCAGCGCCCGACCGCGATGGCTGACGGCGTCCTTCTCGGCCGGCGCCAGCTGGGCCGTGGTCCGGCTCCCGCCGTCCGGCACGAAGATCGGGTCGTACCCGAACCCGTTCTCCCCCACCGGTTTGCGGACCAGCCACCCGTCCAACCGGCCCTCGACGACCCGTTCGGCACCGCCGGGGAGGGCAAGCGCCGCCGCGCAGGCGAAGTGGGCGGTGCGGTGGGCGTCGGCCACGTCGGCGAGCTGGCCGAGCAGCAGGTCGAGGTTGGCCGCGTCGTCGCCGTGCCGGCCTGACCAGCGGGCGCTGAAGACCCCGGGCGAGCCCCCCAGCACGTCGACGCTCAGCCCGGAGTCGTCGGCGATCGCCGGCAGGCCGGTGGCCTCGGCCACCGCGTGCGCCTTGAGCCGGGCGTTCTCGGCGTAGGTGATACCGGTCTCGGCGACGTCGGGCACCTCGGGGAAGGCGGACATGTCCAGCACCTCGACCTCCAGGTGCGCATCGGCGAGGATCCGACGCAGTTCGGCCACCTTGTGCGCGTTCCGGGTGGCCAGCAACACCCGCGGGGCCTGCCGATCCGGACTCACAGCGGGCGCTCCAGCGCCTCGCGCTGCAGCCGGGTCAGCTCCGCGCAGCCGCCGACGGCGAGGTCGAGCAGCGCATCGAGCTCGGACCGCTCGAACGGCGCCCCCTCGGCCGTGCCCTGCACCTCGACGAAGGCCCCGGTCCCGGTGGTGACCACGTTCATGTCGGTCTCGGCCCGCACGTCCTCCTCGTAGCACAGGTCGAGGATCGGGACGCCCTCGACGACCCCGACGCTGACCGCCGCCACGGAACCGGTCAACGGGGCGGCGGAGCCCTTCACCAGATTCTTGCGCCGCGCCCAGGCGATCGCGTCGGCGAGGGCCACGTAGGCCCCGGTGATCGCGGCGGTGCGGGTGCCGCCGTCCGCCTGGAGAACGTCGCAGTCCAGCTTGACGGTGTTCTCGCCGAGGGCCTTGGTGTCGACGACCGCCCGCAGCGAGCGGCCGACCAACCGCGAGATCTCGTGGGTGCGGC
>CAYYCE010000189.1:0-6123 GCA_964469635.1 uncultured Kineosporiaceae bacterium | reverse complement strand
AGGTGCCGGTGACGATCCGGAAGGTGCCGAGCGAGATCCCCATGGCCACCCCCACCGCCACCGCCACCCGCAGACCCCAGGCGTTGATGGTGCCGCCGGAGACGTGGTGCGCCTTGGTGGAGACCGCGATCAGTGCCGGTTCGGCGACGGTGGTGGCGAACCCGATCATGGCGCCGAACAGGTAGACCCAGCCGTAGTCGGTCCAGCGCACGTGGTCGGGGTGCGCGGCGGTGCCGACGAAGGCGGGGTCGGTGAGCTGTTGGGCCATCAACCGGCCCAGCGGGAACAGCGCCTGGTCCAATCCGGACAGGAACAGCGTCAGACCCACGAGGACGAGTACGAACCCGAGCAGCACCCGGCGGAGATTGGGGATCGGGCGGCGCAGGACGCCGAGCTGGAATCCCAGCAGCACCAGGGCGATCGGCGCCACGTCGCGCATCGTGCCGAGGCTCTCGGCGCTCAGATCGTGCAGCAGCAGACGGATCTCGTCCATCGCTACACCACGATCCCGTAGACCATGACGAAGATCATCGGGGTCAGCGAGGCGAACGCGATCAGCCCGAACCCGTCGACCAGCGGATTTCGCCCCCGGATCGAGGATGCGAGCCCCACCCCCAGCGCAGTCACCAGGGGAACGGTCACGGTCGAGGTGGTGACACCACCGGAGTCGTAGGCGATGCCGATGATCTCGGGCGGGGCGAGGAAGGTCAGCGCCACGACACCGAGGTAGCCGCCGATGATCAGGCGGCGAACCGGCCAGCCCTTGATGATCCGGATGACGCCCAGGACGACCGCGGCGCCCACCGACAGGGCCACGGTCAGCCGCAGCCCGAAGGCGTAGTGCGAGCGGTCGAGGGGGGTGTCGGCGATCATCCCGCCGTCGGCGGCCACACCGGCCGCCTCGGCCGCGATGGCGATGAGGGCCGGTTCGGCCACCGTCGTGCTGAACCCGAGCGCGAAGGCGAACGCTCCCAGCCAGGCCACGCTTCCCTTGCGGGCGAATCCGTTCGCCATCGTCTCGCCGATGGGGAACAGACCCAGCTCGAGTCCTCGGACGAACAGTGCCAGACCGAGGACCACCATGACCGCACCGGTCAGGATCTGTTCCAGGTCGGGCATCGGTTGGCGCAGCACCGCGACCTGGAAGAAGGCCACCACGAGCACGATCGGCAGCAGGTCGCGCACGCTGCCGTGAATGTCCCGGCCCAGTTGGCGCCCCAGGGCGCTGACGCTGGACGGCGCCGAACCGGGCGTGGTCTCGGCGCGCGCCCGAGGTGTGGCGACCATCGAGACGCACCTTTCGAGACGGGGCTCTCCACTTTTTCCCACCGAGCTTCGAGGTCGGCAGGACCTAGGCCCCGCACTCGGGACCGGGAGCGCGCGCCGGGACGGCCGTCACGCCCGGGTGACGGGGAACCGGGTCCCGGGGGAGGCCGCGGCCATCGTGGCGGCCACCGACTCCGCGACCGTGCGGGAATCGCGGCGCGTCACCTCGACCGGCTCGTCGCCGGCGCCCTCGCGCCAGACCACCCACTGCTCCGCGGCATCGGCGTCCTCGCGCCGGTGGGCGAGGGCGGCCACCACGTGGTCCGCCACCGGGTTCACGTCGACCGGTCCGGTCAGGTCGACCGTGACCACCGGCCAGGGCGCCGCGGCGCCGGCCCCGGTCGCGGCCGCAGCCGAGGCGTCGGTCAGGCAGAGCACCTGGACGATCTGCCCGTCGAGTTCGCGAAGCGCCACGTCGTCCGGCGCGACGCCGTCCAGGACGCCGCCGCGGCAGTCCGCGGCCAGGGCCAGCAGCGCCGTGGTGAGGGCCTGCTGCAGCCGCGGGTCGGAGCCGTCCAGCGAGCCGGCGAGAGCCGTCGTCAGCGTGGCGCGGTTCAGCAGCGGCAGGCCGAGGGCGGGCGCCAGTTCCCGGCCGAGCGCGGCGGAGCGTCCGGTGGTGTCGCCGGACAGGACGACGTACACCCCCGGGTCCTCGGCCGTGGTCGAAGCGGTCATGGCGATCTTTCTACCGGTTCGGTGGGTGATCACTGGGATTGACATACCCTCCGAAAGGTCGAGGCTCGGCCGGGCCGTGACGCGGGCGCCACGGCGTCCCAGGCCACGCTGAGTTCACCCAGCCGCCACCGGGACGGGCCGTCCAGCACGGGCCAGCCGTCCTCGTGGAGCGTGCGGACCGTGGCCAGCCACCGCTGCCTGACGCCGAACCCGCTCAACGGCGCGTGCCGGGCCCAGGCCTCATCGAGCGAGCCGAGCAGGTGGTGGACAGGTTCGGCGGGCACGTTGCGGTGGATCAGCGCCTTGGGCAGCCGCTCCGCGAGTTCGCCCGGCCGCCCGAGGCCGGACAGCCTGGTGGACACGGTGAGCGAGCGGGGGCCGCAGTCGTCCAGGGCCACCCAGGTCGAACGCCGCCCGATCTCGTCGCAGGTGCCCTCGACCAGCAGCCCGCCGGGAGCCAACCGGTCGCACATCAGCCGCCAGGCGCCGTCCACCTCCGGTTCGGCATACTGGCGCAACACGTTCAGGGCCCGGACGACGACCGGCCGCCGGCCCGCCGGCAGCGGCAGCTCGAACCCGCCGACGGCGAAGCTCAATCCGTCGCGCTCCAACCCTCCGGCGGCCTCGACCCGATCCGGGTCGATCTCGATCCCGACCACCTCGACGTCGCCGCGGACGGCGCGGAGCCGGGTCAGCAGTTCGACCGTGGTGATCGGGGTGGCGCCGAAGCCGAGGTCGACCACGAGCGGGTCGTCGGCGCGGCGCAGCCGGTGGGCGGCGCCGGGACCGGCCAGCCAGCGGTCGATCCGGCGAAGCCGGTTGGGATTGGTGGTGCCGCGGGTGATCGAGCCGATCCGGCCGCGGGCCGGGGCGGCGGGGCGGGAGACGTTCCTGTCCTGCCCCCGGGCCGTCATGGACCGCAGGGTAGTGGCGGCGTGACGATGGTCGTGGCGGTGCCCGCCTGCGCCGTGGTGGTATCGGGGCGAAGCGGCAAGCCCGTTCTGGACCGGCAAGCATGTGCCGGCGCGGGTGGGGCCCGCTCTGGTGGGTGCCGCCGGTTCACGGCGCGTCGGGAAGCGGAACCGGTCCGCGCGCGTTGAGCGCCTGTGGGAGGACACCGCCCGGATCACACGAGGGGACCCGTTCGTGACTCATGCCAATCAGCCGCGCCGCGTGGCCATGCTGTCGGTGCACACCTCGCCGCTCGAACAGCCCGGGACCGGCGACGCCGGAGGCCTCAACGTCTACGTGGTCGAGACCGCCAGACGGCTGGCCGCGCGCGGCACCGAGGTGGAGATCTTCACCCGGGCCACGAGCAGCGACCACGCGCCGGTGGTCCCGCTGGCGGACGGCGTGCTCGTGCGCCACGTCGTCGCCGGCCCGTTCGAGGGCCTGTCGAAGAACGACCTGCCCGGCCAGCTGTGTGCCTTCACCGCCGGTGTGATGCGCGTCGAGGCCCGCCAGGAACCGGGCTGGTACGACCTCATCCACTCCCACTACTGGCTGTCCGGTCAGGTGGGCTGGCTGACCGCCGACCGCTGGCACACCCCGTTGGTGCACAGCATGCACACCATGGCGAAGGTCAAGAACGCCGCCCTCGCCGACGGTGACACCCCCGAGCCGCCGGTGCGGATCATCGGGGAGCAGCAGGTGGTCGAGGCCGCCGACCGGTTGGTGGCCAACACCGCCGCCGAGGCCGCCGAACTCGTCGAGCTGTACCGGGCCGATCCGTCCCGGGTGGCCGTGATCCCGCCGGGCGTCGACCTCGACGTCTTCACCCCCGGTGGTCCGGACGCGCGGGTCGCCGCCCGGCGGGCGGTCGGGCTCGACCCGGACGCCCAGGTCGTCCTCTTCGTGGGCCGCATCCAGCCGCTGAAGGCCCCCGACGTGCTGGTGCGGGCGGTGGCCGAACTGCGGACCGCCGACACCCGCGACGCCTCGCGGTCCGGACGGCGCGAGCCGCGCCGACTGGTACTGGCCGTCCTCGGCGGCCCCAGCGGCACCGGGCTCGAGCACCCCGAGGAACTGGCCGAGCTGACCGCCGCGCTTGGGCTGGACGACGTGGTTCGGTTCCATCCGCCGGTCCCGCGCGCCGTCCTCGCCCAGTGGTACCGCGCGGCCGACCTGGTGGCCGTGCCGTCCTACAACGAGTCCTTCGGGCTGGTGGCGGTCGAGGCCCAGGCGTGCGGCACCCCCGTGATCGCGGCCGCCGTCGGCGGTCTGCGCACCGCGGTGGACGACGGCGTCTCGGGTCTGCTCGTCGACGACCACGATCCCCGGACCTGGGCGGCCTCGCTCGGTGAGCTGCTGGATGATCCCGGGCGGCGGGCGGCGATGGCGCGCCACGCCGTCCGGCACGCCGACTCCTTCAGCTGGGACACCACGGTCGAGGCGCTGCTCGACGTCTACGCCGGCGCCGTCGCCGACCACCGCCGCGACCTGATCGGCCTCGCCGGCCTCGCCGCGTTCGCCCCGGAGGGCGCGTTCGCCGAGCCGCTGGCGGTGGCGCGATGACGAGCCCGGAGGCCGCCGCGCGGGCCGAGCGCGTCGCCTCGGCTCGTCAGGTGGTGGCGGCCTGGCTCGAGGGCTCCGGGCTCGAGCACGAGCGGGGGGCCAGGACGGGGGAGTACGTCGTCTCGCTGCCCGGCGAGGCCAAGCTCAAGACCACCGCCTCGCTGCTGGTGGGCGACCAGTCGCTGTCGGTCTCCGCGTTCGTCGTCCGGCGCCCCGACGAGAACCACGAGGCCTTTTACCGCTGGCTGCTGTCCCGCAACCTTCGACTGCCGGGGGTGGCCTTCGCGCTGGACTCCCTGGGCGATGTGTTCCTGGTCGGTCGGCTGCCGCTCGCGGCCGTGACCGAGGAGGCCGTCGACCAGTTGCTGGGGGCGGTGCTCACCGCGGCCGACTCCTCGTTCAACGACCTGTTGGTGCTCGGCTTCCTGTCCTCGATGAAGCGCGAGTGGCGCTGGCGCATCTCGCGCGGGGAGTCCACGGCGAACCTGGCCGCCTTCACACATCTGCTGGCCGGTACCGAGGACGATGCCGATGGCGAAGCGGACGACGAGGCCCACGGCGGACACGAGACGGATGCCACCAACGGTCCTGGTCAGGGTGAGGGGTAGGGCGACTAGCCTTCAGCCATGACCTACACCCTCGTGCTGTTGCGCCATGGCGAGAGCGACTGGAACGCCAAGAACCTGTTCACCGGATGGGTCGACGTCCCCCTGTCGGACAAGGGACGTGCCGAGGCCGAGGCCGGCGGCGGCATGCTCGTCGAGTCGGGTGTGCTGCCCGACGTGCTGCACACCTCGCTGCTGCGCCGCGCGATCATCACCGCGCAGCTCGCCCTCGACGCCGCCGACCGGCACTGGATCCCCGTGAGACGGTCCTGGCGGCTGAACGAGCGGCACTACGGAGCCCTGCAGGGCAAGAACAAGAAGCAGACGCTCGACACCTACGGTGAGGAGCAGTTCATGCTCTGGCGCCGTTCCTACGACACCCCGCCGCCGCCGATCGAGGCGGGCACCGAGTTCTCCCAGGACGGCGACCCGCGCTACGCGGGGCTCGGCGCCGAACTGCCGGCCACGGAGTGCCTGAAGGACGTCGTCGCGCGGATGCTGCCGTACTGGGAGTCGGACGTCATCCCCGACCTGTTGGCCGGGAAGGTGGTCATGCTCGCCGCGCACGGCAACTCGCTGCGGGCCCTGGTCAAGCACCTGGACGGCATCAGCGACGCCGACATCGCCGGGCTCAACATCCCGACCGGGATCCCATTGGTGTACGAGCTCGACGACCATTTCGCCCCGACCGTGCCCGGTGGCCGCTACCTCGACCCCGAGGCCGCCGCCACCGCGGCGGCCGCCGTCGCCAGCCAGGGTCGCTGACCGGTGGCTCAGCCGGCGACGTGTTCGCCGGTGACCAGGAAGACGACGCGGCGGGCCACCGAGACGGCGTGATCGGCGAAACGCTCGTAGTAGCGGCCGCAGAGCGTGATGTCGACCGCCGCCTCGACCCCGTGGGGCCACGACTCGTCGAGGATCGTGGTGAAGATGACGCGGTGGAGCTGGTCCATCGCGTCGTCGTCGGTCTCGAGCTCGCCCGCGGCGACCAGGTCCCGGCCGG
>CAYYCE010000188.1:0-6171 GCA_964469635.1 uncultured Kineosporiaceae bacterium | reverse complement strand
GTAAGTCGTGCTCGCGGCCCCGTTGAACCAGGAACAGAAGTCGCGGGCCCGCGCGGGGTCTGCCGATCAGTGATCCGCAACCCGGTCAGGGCCGGCCGGCGTCGGCGGGAGCGGAGCTAGGCTGGGCCCGTGAACCCGTTGGTGACGTATTCGCTGGCCAGGCTGGCGCTGTTCGTGGCCACGCTGGGGCTGCTGGCCTGGGCGGGGGCCGGGCAGATCTGGGCCGTGGTCTACGCGGCCGTGATCTCGATGCTGCTGTCCTACGTCCTGCTGCGTCCGCTGCGGGATCGCGCGGCCCGGCAGATCGCCGTCCGGGTCCAACGCCACGGTGATGAGCGGGTCGGGCACGGTTCGGTCGAGGGCCCCGACGAGTTCGCCGAGGACGCCGAGGTCGAGCGGTCGCTCGCCGAGGTCGAGCGGTCGGCGGACAGCGGTTCAGCCGAGCAGCAGTCCAAGCCCGAATAGCAGCGCGTAGGCGAGTTCGAGCCGTCCGGTGTCGCGCAGCACCGGCAGCAACGCGCGTCCGGTGGCCCCAGCGCGGATCGCCCGGACCGGCGGGATCGACACCGGGACGGCGGCCAGGGCGAGCAGGGTCCAGGGGTGGGCGACGGCCACGGGCGGGACGAGCAGGAGGGCCACGACCACGAGGGCGAGGTAGAGCCGCCGGGTGGCGCCGTCCCCGAGCCGCACCGCCAGGGTGTGCTTGCCCGCGATCGCGTCGGTGGGGACGTCACGCAGGTTGTTCGCCACCAGGATCGCGCAGGCCAGCGCCCCGGTGGCGACCGCGCCCGCGAGCGCCACCGCGCCGATCCGGCCCGCCTGGGTGTAGGTGGTTCCCAGAACCGCCACCAGACCGAAGAAGACGAAGACGAACACCTCTCCCAGCCCCGCATAGCCGTAGGGACGCGAACCCCCGGTGTAGTACCAGGCGGCGGCGATCGCGCCCGCCCCGACGGCAAGCAGGGGCCAGGCGCCACTGGCGGCGATCAGCGCCAACCCAGCGGCCGCGGCCACCCCGAAGGCGGCGAACGCCGCGCTGCGTACCGAGACCGGCCGGGCCGCACCCGAGGCGGTGAGCCGGAACGGTCCGACCCGGTCGTCGTCGGTGCCCCGGATCCCGTCGGAGTAGTCGTTGGCGTAGTTCACCCCGACCTGGAGGGCGAGGGCCACGACCATGGCGAGCACCGCCCGGACCGGGCTCAGCCCGGGCGAGCCGTCACGCCCCAGCGCGGCGGCGGCACCGGTGCCGACCAGTACGGGGGAGATCGCCGCCGGCAGGGTGCGCGGTCGCGCCGCCGAGAGCCACTGAGCCGCGGTTGCCACGGGGCCGAACGCTACCGCGACCGCCGGAGGCGTTCGGCGACGGCCTCACGGTCGGGCTTGCCCACCCCGCGCACCGGCAGCGCGTCCAGCACCACGACGTCCCGCGGGGCCGCCCCGGGCTCCAGCGCCTCGGTGACGGCGCGACGCACCCGCTCCAGGGACGGCGGGAGCGCCCCGGGGCGCAACACGACCGCCGCGACCACCCGCTGCCCCCAGACCCGGTCGGGGAGGCCGACAACGACCGCCTCGGCGATCTCGGGCAGGGTCAGGACGGCGTGTTCCACGGCGTGCGGGGAGATCGTCAGCCCGCCGGTGGTGATCGCATCGTCGGCGCGTCCGAGGACGACGAGGCGCTCGCCGTTCCAGCGGCCGACGTCGCCGGTGCGCAGCCACCGCAGCCCGTCGGCGTCGGTGACGAACGGAGCGGGGCCGCCGCCCTCGCCGGGGGTGGCGGCGGCACCGTCGAGGTAGCCGCGCGCCAGGACGGGCCCCGCGAGCTCGATCCGGCCGTCGTCCGCCAGTCGGGGCGTGACGCCGTCCAGGGGGCGGCCGTCGTAGACGCAGCCACCGCAGGTCTCGGTCATGCCGTAGGTGGTGACGATCCGCGCCCCCGCGCCCCCGGCCCGGTCCCGGACGGTGGGCGGCAGCGCCGCGCCGCCGACCAGGACGGCGTCCAGGCTCGCCAGGGCCGCCTCGGCGGCGCCGCCTGCGTCCAGAATCCGGATCAGCTGTGCGGGCACCAGCGCGGTGTAGCGGCGGGCGCCACGCATCGCGGCCACCGAGTGCGCGAAGGCGTCGGGGGACAGGGATCGGGTCAGGTCGAGCACGGTGGGCACGGTGCCCGCGACCAGGGACCGGACGAGAACCTGCAGGCCGGCGACGTGGTGGACCGGCAGCGCCAGCAGCCATTGGCCGCCCCCGCCGAGCCGGTCGTGGGTGGCGGATGCGGAGGCGAGCAGCGCCGTGGCGTCCAGCAGGACCCTGCGGGGGGTCCCGGTCGAACCGGAGGTCTCGATCACGGCCGTGGTGGGGTTGGCCCGGTCGTCGGCACCGGCCGGGAGCGTGCCGGGGAGCCCGTCGGGGACCGCGTCGGCCGAGGCGGGCGGGTGCGACGGCAGGTGGGGGAGCAGCGCCGGGCCCGAGCCGTTGAGCGCCGCCGACAGCATCGGCAGCAGTTCGAGCGCCGCGGGCCCGGTCGCGACGGGGACGGGCAGCAGCCGACGGCCCGACATCACGGAGTCGTCGCGGCTACAGCTCGGACAGCGCGGTGGCCAACCCGTCGAGGACCTCGGCGGGCGCGTTGTGCGGCAGGTTCATCACCACGATGTCCACTCCGGCGTCGCGGAAGGCGGCGGCCCGTTGCGCGGCGTGGGCCACCGCGGCGTCGTCCCCACCGGGGAGCATCACGTTGACCGAACAGTCGATCTCCGCCGGATCGCGGCCGATCTCGGCGCACCGCTCGATCAGGACGCCCTTGAGATCCTGCCATTCCGCGGGTCCGGACACGATGGCATTCCACTGCTGCGCCCACCGGGCCACCGCCCCCAGAGTGCGCCTCGGCCCCTTGCCGCCGATGGTGATCGGCGGGTGCGGCTTCTGCACGCCCTTGGGCTCGTTGCGCGCGTTCGTCAGCTGGTAGTACTCCCCCTGGAAGGTGGTCTCCTCCTGGGTGAGCAGCCCGATCAGGACCTGTACGCCCTCGTCGAAGGCGTCGAACCGCTGCTTGAGCGACCGAAGCTCGATGCCGTAGGCGGCGGTCTCCAGTTCGTTCCAGCCGGCGCCGACGCCGAGCTCCAGGCGTCCGCCCGAGATGACGTCGACCGCGCTGGCCATGTTCGCCAGGACGGCGGGATGCCGGTAGATCATGCCGGTCACCTGGCAGCCGACCCGGATCCGGGACGTGGCCTCGGCGAGCGCGGCGAGCGTCGTCCACCCCTCGAGGTTGGAGCCGTTGAGGTCTCCGGTGAGGGGGTAGAAGTGGTCCCAGTGCCAAGCGCTCTCGAACAGGGGGATGCCGTCGGCGGCGACCCAGATCTCGCGCATCCAGGCCCAGGACACGTGTTCGGGTCGGGTCTTGACGTGGAATCGCATGAGGCCAGTCCACCACATCGCTCGGTGCCCGACCGATCGCGCGGCGACCATCGCACGGTGCGGCTCCGCGAGCGCGTCGTGTCCGGTCGGTCGGGTCCCCGGATGGCAGTCTGTGGCCGTGCAGTCGGTGGAACAGGCATTCGCGGTGCTGCAGCGCATCGAGCCCGGTCTGGCAGGTGACGCCCGGTTGGCGTGGGATGGGCTGCTCGGCGGCGCCGGGCCCGAGGCACTGACCCAGTGGCGGTTGCAGCAGTACTGCTGGGACGAGCTGCCACAGACCTGGTTCGCGCCGACGGCCGACCGGGGCGGCGATGACCTCGATGCGAGCTGGCGCGTGGCCCAGGCGCTGGCCGCGCTGCTGGACGAGCTCGGGCTGCACCGCTACGCCGACATCGCCCGCGGCGAGATCACCCGCGAGATCCTGGCCGTCGGGGTGCACTCCCCCGAGCGCGGCCGCTCGCTCGCCCGGCGGGCCGCCCAACGGTCTGGCATCGAACCGCCGAGCACCGAACTGTTCACCTGGGGCGCGGTGACGGGCCCCGGCGAGGCCCACGCACTCGGGGTGGTGGCAGACACCCTGGAACTGATGGTCGTGGTCGGCGACCTGGTGCCCGGGTCCCGGGGCTGGCGCGAGGCGCAGACCGAACTGGCCCTGACGGTGCTGACCGCGCCGCGCGCCGACCTGGTCGGCGACACGCCCTACCAGCGGGTGCTCGCCGAACGGCTCGGCCACTGGGTGCGGGGAGCCCGCTCGACCACCCGCGGCGCGCTGCTCGCCCCGTTGGCCGAGCGGCTGGTCGAACCGATCGAGCCGTTGGCGGGGGCGGCGGCCCGTGCCCTTCTGCGCCCGCTCGACTGGCTGCTGAACGAGGTCGGCGACGGCATGGCGCTCACCGCGGCCGGGTACCTGCCGCCGCGCAGCGTGGCCCGCGCCCTGGACGAATTGGGCTGGCGCGAGGAACTGATCGGAGCCTCCCACCGCGAGGTCGACGCCTACCCGGTGCTGCTGCTGCGCGAGGCCGCGACGCGGCTCGGCCTGATCCGTCGTCGCGGCTCCCGGCTGCAGCCGACGCCGACCGGCCGGGCCGCCCTGGTCGAGGGGCAGGCGTTGTGGTGTGCCGTGGCCTCGCGGTTGATCGGTCCGGAGCACTCGGCGCTGTCGGTGGCCTGGGAGGTCGTGCTCGCCGTCCTCGAGTCGGGGGACCCCGTGGTGGAGGAGGACGTGCGGGGCCTGGTGCAGGCGGTGGTCACCGAATCGGGGTGGCGGGTCGCCGGACGGCGCCAGCCCGCCGAGGCGGACACCTCGCCGCTGTTCTTCGCGGTGCTGCGGGAGCTTCGCTGGCTGGAACTGGTGGAGGAGTCGGGGGCGTTGACCGGACGGCGGCTGCAGGCCAGGCCCGGTGCGGACACGTTGTTCCGGTCGGCGCTGCGCCAGCGGGTGCTGCACCGCGACGTCGTCCTCGAGTGAGGCGTCGGCGAGAATACGGCGGTGACCGCCGTCGTCCACCCGTTCCCTGAGCTCGACGACCTGCTCGCGCGGGCCCACGTCGTCACCGTCCCGCTGACCACCCGTTTCCGTGGCGTCACCGAGCGCGAGGCGGTGCTGATCGAGGGTCCGGCCGGCTGGGGCGAGTTCGCGCCGTTCGTCGAGTACGACGACATCGAGGCCTCTCGATGGCTGGCCGCCGCCGTCGAGTCGGCGTGGGCGGAGCCGGTGCCCGCAGTGCGCGACGTCGTCCCCGTCAACGCCAGCCTTCCGGCGGTGCCGGCCGATCGGGTGCCGGCGATCCTGGCCGCCTTCGACGGCTGCACGACCGCGAAGGTGAAGGTCGCCGAGCGTGGGCAGCGACTCGCGGACGACGTCGCGCGGGTCGCCGAGGTCCGCTCGGTACTCGGCCCGGCGGGCAGGATCCGGGTCGATGCCAACGGCGCCTGGGACGTCGAGACCGCCCGGCGCGCGCTGTCCGCCCTGGCCCGCTTCGGGCTGGAGTACGCCGAGCAGCCGTGCGCCTCGCTGGCGGACCTGCGCCAACTGCGGACGGCGCTCGCGGTCGACGGGGTGGACGTGCCGATCGCCGCCGACGAGAGCGTGCGCAAGGCCTCCGACCCGTTGCGGGTCGCCGTGGCCGGGGCCGCGGACGTCGTGGTGCTCAAGGTCGCTCCGCTGGGCGGGGTCCGGGCGGGACTGCGGGTGGCCGAGCGGCTCGGCTCGGAGATCGGGTTGGGCGTGGTCGTCTCCTCCGCGCTCGACACGTCGGTGGGATTGGCCGCCGGGGTCGAACTGGCGGCCGCGTTGCCCGAACTGCCGTACGCCTGCGGCTTGGGGACGGCCTGCCTGCTGGCGGACGACGTGACGCTGGAGTCGTTGCGTCCTCGCGGTGGTCGGATCCCGGTGCGCCGGATCACGGCGGAGCCGCGGGCGCTCGGACGGTTGGCGGCGTCCCCGGGGCGACGGAACTGGTGGCGGGAACGGTTGGTGCGCTGTCACGGGCTGCTCGACACGGCGGGGATGGATCTGGACGAATCCACTATTTGGTGACGGACGAACGTGGCACACTCGGGCACCATCCGAGATCGACAGGGGGTCGGCCCAGTGGCGCGGCGCGTTCCGAACCGGCAGTGGAGCCGGTGGACGTACAGGATTCGGGGGGCGGGAAGCGCACGGCTTTCTCCATCAGCAGGAAAAACGGTTCGGCTCGCACGGAGGGCGGCAGCGGCAAAGCGGTGGCGCTGGGCGCGTCCCCCGTCTGGAGCCGA
>CAYYCE010000187.1:0-6182 GCA_964469635.1 uncultured Kineosporiaceae bacterium | reverse complement strand
CGGGTACGCGGCCAACGTCGAGGCCGTCACCACGCCGGTGCCGCCTGCTCGCGACGATTCCGACCTGCCCGCCGCGCACGTCGAGGACACCCCGGACACCCCGACCATCGAGACGCTGGTGGCGTCGGCCAACGCCGACCACCCGCGGGCCGACGGTCGGGCCTGGACCGCAGCCGACACCCTCAAGAACGTCGT
Organism: uncultured Kineosporiaceae bacterium; assembly: GCA_964469635.1. GTDB lineage: Bacteria > Actinomycetota > Actinomycetes > Actinomycetales > Kineosporiaceae > JADJPO01. The sequence goes on along the minus strand of CAYYCE010000187.1, from coordinate 5,987 downwards.
GGTCATGCTGGTGGCCCCGGACGGTGTCCGCGAGCCGCTGTGCGTCGGTCTGCCGGGCGATCGCGAGGTGGACGTCAAGCGGCTCGAGGCGGCCGTGGCCCCGGCCGAGGTGGCCGCCTTCGACGAGGCCGACTTCGCCCGTCACCCGATGCTGGCCAAGGGTTACATCGGACCCGGCGTGCTGGGGGAGAAGAAGTCCAGCGGCATCCGCTATCTGCTCGACCCGCGCATCGTCCCCGGCACCGCCTGGATCACCGGCGCCGATGAGCCGGGCAGGCACGTCTTCGACCTGGTCGCCGGCCGCGACTTCACCGGTGACGGAGTGATCGAGGCCGCCGACGTGCACGACGGCGACACCTGCCCGGTCTGCGGGGGCCCGCTGGCCAGCGCGCGCGGGATCGAGATCGGCCACATCTTCCAGCTGGGCCGCAAGTACGCCGAGGCGCTGGGCCTGAAGGTGCTCGACGAGAGCAGCAGACTCGTCACGGTGACCATGGGTTCCTACGGCATCGGGGTCTCCCGGGCGGTGGCGGCCGTCGTCGAGGCCACCTACGACTCCTCCGGGCTGGTCTGGCCTCGCGAGGTCTCCCCGGCCGACGTCCACATCGTCGCCGCCGGCAAGGACGCAGCCGTGCTCGAGGCCGCCGAGGCGCTGGCCGCCGACCTGGTCGACCGGGGGCTGGACGTGATCTACGACGACCGGCTCCGGGTCTCGCCCGGGGTGAAGTTCAAGGACGCCGACCTCGTCGGCGTCCCCCCCATCGTCGTGGTCGGGAAGGGGCTGGCGGACGGCGTGGTCGAGATCAAGGACCGCCGCAGTGGCGAGCGCACCCTCGTGCCTGTGGCGCAGGCGGTCGAGCGGATCGCCGAGGTGGTCCGCGGGTGAGCGCCGGCAACCGGCGGCCCACCGGGCCGGCGGTGCGTGCGGTCATCTTCGACTGGGGCGGCACCCTCACGCCGTGGCACACCATCGATCTCACCGAGCAGTGGCGGGCCTACGCCCAGGTGTACGCCGAGCGCGCCGGGGGTACCGAGGGCGCCGAGGACCTGGCGGCCCGCATCATGGCCGCCGAGGAGGCGGCGTGGGCGCGGATCCGCGCCGGAGGCCAGAGCGCGCACCTCGCCGAGGTTCTGGCCGCGGCCGGGGTGTCCTCGGACCAGCCGGGTCACGACGCCGCACTGACGGCGTACCAGGAGTTCTGGGAGCCGCACACCCATACCGACCCGGACGTCGGGCCGCTGTTCGCCGGGCTGCGGCGGCGCGGCATCCGGGTGGGGGTGCTGTCGAACACCATCTGGTCGCGGGACTACCACGAGCGGATCTTCGCCCGGGACGGTGTGCTCGACCTGATCGACGGCGCCGTGTACACCTCCGAGATCGACCACGCGAAACCACACCGGGCGGCGTTCCGGTCGGCGATGGCCGTCGTGGGGGTCTGCGATCCGGCCGGGTGCGTCTACGTCGGCGACCGGGCCTACGAGGACGTGCACGGCGCCCAGCGCGTGGGGATGCGGGCCGTGCTGGTGCCCCATTCGGACATCCCCGCGGCGCAACAGGTTCCGGTCGACGTCCACCCGGACGCCGTGGCCCACCGGCTGCTGGACGTGCTCGATCACGTGGACGCCTGGTGCGCGGGTGATCGAGCCCCGGCGTGAGGGTCACCGCGGTGGCCGAGTTCGACATCTCGGCCACGGCGTTCGCCGGTCTCGTCCTGGCCGCACTGGTGGCCGGCTGGGTCGACGCCGTGGTCGGCGGCGGCGGCCTGGTGCAGTTGCCCATGCTGCTGCTGACGTTCCCGGCCGCCGCGCCCGCGCAGATCCTGGCGACCAACAAGCTCGCCTCGATCTTCGGCACGGCAACCTCGTCGGTGACCTACGCGCGCCGGATCCGCCCCGATCCGCGGACGGCGGTGAGCATGGCCGCACCGGCCCTGGCGGGGTCCGCGGCGGGAGCGCTGGCGGCGCGACTGATGTCCAACGAGGTGTTCCGCCCGCTGGTGCTGGTGATGCTGGTGGGGGTGCTCGGGTACACGATCGCCCGGCCCTCCATCGGCGGGCACACGCGGTTGCGCCACGACGGCCGGGCCCACTACGGGCGGGCGGCGGCGGTCGGAACGGGGCTCGGGTTCTACGACGGCGTCTTCGGCCCGGGCACCGGGTCGTTCCTGATCATCGCGCTGGTCGCCGTCCTCGGGTACTCCTTCCTCGACGCCAGCGGGACGGCGAAGATCACCAACTTCGCGACCAACCTCGGGGCCCTGCTGGTGTTCGTGCCGGCCGGGGCGCCGCTGTGGCACGTCGGGGCGGCGATGGCGGCGGCGAACCTGGTCGGCGGCTACGTCGGCGCCCGGACGGCGGTGGCGCGGGGGAGCGCCTTCGTCCGGGTGGTGTTCCTCGTCGTGGTGTCGGCGCTGATCCTGCGGCTGGGCTGGGACGTGATCGGTTAGAGGGGGAGTGCCCCGACGGGGCCGGCCCACTGCTCGAGCCGGCGCGCGGCCTCGACGGCGTCCCGGCCCAGCACCGCGCGCCAGCCCCCGCCGACCTGGGCGATCCCGTTGAGCAGGGTGGTCAGTACCCCCTGCTCGATCCGGCCCGCCAGGGCGGCGGCCGCCGCGGCCGCCGCGCCCGGGTCGTCCGCCGTCCCCAGGTCGTAGGCCGGCCTCGCGGCGGGCACCCGGCCGCCGGCCTGGGCCAGTGCGCCGGCGTAGGCGTCCCGGCGGTCCGTGTGCCAGGCCCAGGCGGCGCGGCCCCGGCCGCGGTCGGTCGTGGACAGCCTGCCGACCAGGGTCCCGTAGCCGTACACCGCGGCGTGCTCGGCGGCGACCAGATACCCGAGCGTGGCGCGTTCGGCGGCGTCCGCCTCGGCCGGGGCCCGCTCGGCGGACCCGGTGCCCGATCCGGTGCCCGATCCGGTGAGCAGGTCCGTATGCACGGCGCGCGAGGCCGCGATCCGTGCCAGCAGGACCGCCACCGCCGGGGAGAGGTCCGGCAGATCGGCCAGCGCCTGCCGTGACCCGTCGCGTTCGGCCGCCGGGATCAGGTTCGCAGCGAGCGCCGCGCCGGAGGCCGGTGAGGGGGTGGGTGCGGCGCCCGCCCGGTCGGGGTCCGGGGACAGGCCCAGAGCGTCCAGATGGGCCCGGTGGTCGGCGGCCAGCCGCCGGTGCAGTGCCGCAGCGGTGCCGCCGGCCTCGGCGACCGCCTGGTTGGCCCGGTGGAGGGTTCGCGCGCTCTCGCCGGCCCGGGCCACGGCCCGCCGATCGGCGACGCGGTCGGCCGCCGGGGCGGCGGCGGGCGAACCGGCGGCGGGCGCCGACCGCGTGCACCCGCTGAACAGCACTGCCGCGCCGGCCGCGGTCAAGAGCGCGCGGCGGGTCGGCGGAGGCGAGCCGGGGGGGTCGTCCGGCGCCGCGGGCGGGGCGGCGAGGCGTGGCCGGATCACGCCGCGATCATCCCACGCGAGTAGGCTGCAGCGACGATCGAGGAGGCGGACCCCCAACATGTCGGCGCAGGTGGACGGCGTGCGCGCCATCGCCCAGGACGCAGCGGCCGGCGTCGGGCTGGTGATCGAGAACGTCTCCGTCTCCCAGGCCGGCCGACGCCGCGTCGTCCGGATCGTGGTGGATCTGCCGGACGACGAGTTCGGCGGCGTCCCGCTGGACTCGGTGGCCGAGGCCTCCCAGGCGGTCTCCGCGGCACTGGACGCCTCTGGGCTCCTGGGCGGACGGCCGTACGTGCTCGAGGTGACCTCACCCGGGGTCGACCGGCCGCTGACCGAGCGTCGGCACTGGCTGCGCGCCCGGCGACGGTTGGTCGCCGTCCGGCTCGCCGACGGTGGATCGACGACGGGCCGACTGGTGGCCGTCGACGACGACGGGATCGAGGTGTCGACGGGGGCGGGTCCGGTGCGGCTGGGCTGGGACCGGGTGCTTCGCGGCGCCGTCGAGGTGGAGTTCGGGGCGCTCGACGGGGACGGGGACGGGGACGGGGACGGAGAACTGGACGACGGGCCGGACCCGGGTGACGATCGTTCCGGCAGCCGACGGCGGAAATGAGGTGTCGTGATGGACATCGATCTCGCCGCGTTGCGCCTGATCGAACGGGAGAAGGAGATCCCGTTCGACGTCCTGGTGCGCACCATCGAGCAGGCCATGCTGCAGGCCTACCACCGCACCGAGGGTGCCCACGCGGATGCCCGGGTCGAACTGGACCGCTCCACCGGGCACGTCGTCGTCTGGGCCCGGGCGAGCGATGCGGCGGGAACCGTCCGGGAATGGGACGACACCCCTGAGGGGTTCGGAAGGATCGCAGCGACGACGGCCCGGCAGACCATCCTGCAGCGGTTGCGCGACGCCGAGGACGAGCAGGTGCTGGGGGATTTCCTCGGCAAGGAGGGCGACATCGTCTCCGGGATCGTGCAGCAGGGCCGTGATCCCCGAATGGTCCACGTCGACCTGGGGACCGTCGAGGCCGTGCTGCCACCGGCCGAGCAGGTGCCGGGGGAGCACTACGGCCACGGTACCCGGCTGCGGTGCTACGTGGTCGCCGTCCGCAAGGGGCTCAAGGGTCCCTCCATCACGCTGTCGCGAACTCACCCCAATCTGGTGCGCAAGCTGTTCGAGCTCGAGGTGCCCGAGGTCGCCGACGGCACGGTGGAGATCGTCGCCCTGGCCCGCGAGGCCGGTCACCGCACCAAGATGGCGGTCCGGTCCTCGGTCCCCGGGGTGAACCCCAAGGGCGCGTGCATCGGCCCGATGGGCCAGCGCGTGCGGGCGGTGGTCTCCGAACTGCACGGTGAGAAGATCGACATCATCGATCACAGCGACGACCCGGCCGCCTTCGTGGCTGCCGCGCTGTCACCGGCCAAAGTGACGGCGGTCGAGTCGATCGACGAGACCGCCCGGTCGGCTCGGGTGATCGTGCCCGATTACCAACTGTCGCTGGCGATCGGCAAAGAGGGGCAGAACGCCCGATTGGCGGCCAAGCTCACCGGCTGGCGGATCGACATCCGGCCGGACGTCGAGGCCGCCGCGGGCGGGGGCGTGGCCGACCCCGTCGTCGAGTGACGTCCGCCGCGGTGCGGCGCCCGGTGACGCGGCGGGGTGACGGCCGGTGACGACCGAGGTCCGCGGGCGCGCTAGACTGGCCGCGGCCGGTCACGCCGAGCCGCAGCGCACATGTGTGGGCTGTCGGCGACGCGCCGACCGGTCGGTCCTGTTGCGAGTGACCGTAGGCCGGGTCGACGGATTGGATTCCGTGGTTCCGGACCCGCGTCATCGCCGCCCGGGCCGGGGTGCGTGGCTGCATCCCGATCCCAGGTGTCTCGACGCCGCCGAACGCCGTCAGGCGTTTCCGCGGGCCCTGCGCCGCAGTGGTCCGCTGTCGGTGGCGCTCGTGAGACAGTACGTGACCACCGTCGTCCATGCCGGAAGCGGGTCTGATCCAGATGAGCACCCGATGAGCACCCAGCGATGAGTACCCCCCAGCCGTAACGACGGTCCGCGCCTGTCCGGCCCGGACCGAGACAGGAGAGACGTGGCAAAGGTCCGGGTCTACGAGCTCGCCAAGGAGCTCGGGGTCGAGAGCAAAGTCGTCATGACCAAACTCACCGAACTCGGTGAGTTCGTGAGGTCGGCGTCGTCGACCGTCGAACCCCCTGTGGTACGCAAACTCCGCGAACACTTCGCGACCGCGGCACCAGCCGCATCCGCCGAGACGCCGGGTCGACCGGCGAAGCCGGTGAAGAGGTCCTCCGCCAAGAAGGTGCCGACGCCGCCCACCGACGTCGCTCCGGCCGCCCCCGTTGCGCCGGCACCGGTCGGACCCGTTCGGTCGGCGCCCGTCACCGACGGCGCCGCGGCGCCGTCGGCGACGCCTGCCCCGGGCCCCAAACCCGTCCCCGCGCCCAAGCCGGTTCCGACGCCCGAGGTTCCGCAGGTCCCGGCCGCCGCCGTGGCGCCCACTCCGGCGCCACCGGAGTCACCGGCGCC
>CAYYCE010000186.1:0-6232 GCA_964469635.1 uncultured Kineosporiaceae bacterium | reverse complement strand
GAGGTGGGTCTTGACCGTGCTCAGGCTGACGTACAACCGGGCGGCGACCTCGTGGTTGGCCAGGCCCTGGGCCACCGCCTGCAGCACCTCCTCCTCGCGCGGGGTGAGCGGGTCCACCGGCTGCGCCGGGGACGGCGCGGGGGCGGTCTCGACGAAGGCCCGGAGCAGTCGAACCGTGACGGACGGCGCGATCAGGGCGTCCCCCGCCGCGGCCGCCCGAACCGCCTGCGCCAGCAGCTCGGAACCGGCGTCCTTGAGCAGGAACCCGCGGGCGCCGGCCCGCAGCGCCGCGTATACGTACTCGTCGAGGTCGAAGGTGGTGATCACCACCACGGCCATCGGGTCGGGCACCGAGGGACCGGCCAGCAGGCGGGTCGCCTCGATGCCGTCGAGGCGCGGCATCCTCACGTCGATCAGGCAGACGTCGGGTCGCAGCCGCCGGGCCAACTCGACGGCCTCGAGCCCGTCCGCCGCCTGACCGACCACGTCGATGTCGGGCTGCGCGGCGAGGATCATGCCGAGCCCGGCCCGGACGATGTCCTGGTCGTCCGCCAGGACCACACGCAGGGGCGCCTGGGTGCGATCGCTCACCCGGCGGACCCGATCTGGCCGGGCCGGGCGGGCAGGACGGCGGTGACCGCCCACCCGCCACCGGGACGCGGCCCGGCCTCGCAGGTGCCGCCGAGCAGTTGGGCCCGCTCGACCATCCCGACGATGCCGTGCCCATCGGGATCGGGGCCCGACCGCACCACCGGCTCGCCGTCGTCCGTCACCGCCAGCCGGACCACCGATTCCTCGGCCCGGACGGCGACCCGGACCACCCCCGCCCGCCGGGCGTGCCGCCGGGCGTTGGTGATCGACTCCTGGGCCAACCGGTAGACGGTGGCGGCGACCGAGGGATCCACCCGGTCCACGGCACCGGAGAGTCGGACCTCGACCGCCGGGCCGATCGCCGGCGTGCCGGCCAGGTCGCTCAGATCGCTCAGCCGCGGGCTGGAGGGCAGCTCGGCGCCCCCGTCGGGTCCGCTGCGCCCCCCGGGAGATCGCCGCAGGACGCGCACCATGCCGCGCATCTCGTCGAGGGTACGCCGCGCCTCCGCCTCGACCAGGCGCAACGCGTCCGCCGCGGGGCCGGAGGCGTCCGTGGCGGCCAGACCGGCCTGGGCGGTGACCGCCATCGCCGAGACGTGGTGGGCCACGATGTCGTGCAGATCCCGCGCCAACCGCTCGCGCTCGCGCAGACCCACCTGCTCCAACTCCCGGGCACGCATCCGGGCGCGGTAGCGGACCGCCGCCCCGAGGGCGGCGGCGGCGAACACGACGGCCAGGCCGCCCACCGTGTCACCGAGCGTCACCGGGTTGCCCATCGCGGCGGGCGCCAGGACGGCGAGGGTCATCGCCCCCGCCCCGAGCACCAGGTCGCGGCCGGACCCCCAGCGCCCGAGCGCGTACGGCAGCAGCAGGACGCCGAGCAGTCCGACCTGCTGGAGCGCCTCACCCCGCGTGGCCGCGGCCACCAGCGTGCTGGTCGCCAGGGAGGCGATCAACATGAGCAGCGGGCGCTGCCGACGCCAGATCAGGGTGAGCGTCAGACCCGCTGCGATCAGCGCGGAGGTCCACCGCCACGGGGGGTCGGCGCGCAGCAGCGGCTCGAGGACGACCACCACGGTGAACACTCCGGCCAGCACCCCGTCCCGGCGCCCGGCCGGAGGAGCGTCGGGCGGGGCGGGTTCACGCCACAGGGAACGCATGAACGCCGGCATGCACCCGATGCTAGGCACCGGGTCCGGGTTCCCCATCGGCCGGAAGAACGACGACTCGACGGACTCCGTGACGTTATTGCAAGTAACTTGCAATAACATGGTCCGTAATGCGGCGCACCGCCGTCCCGACCCTGCAAGGGGGTAGCCACCCGTGCACGTTCCCGACGGGTTCATCGACATCCCCGTCTCGCTGACCGCCGGCGGCATCGCGGCCGCGGGCATCGCGGTCTCGCTGCGAGGCGCTCGCCGCGAACTCGACGAGCGCACCGCACCGATGGCCGGTCTGGTGGCCGCGTTCGTGTTCGCCGCCCAGATGATCAACTTTCCGGTGGCCGCCGGCACCTCGGGCCACCTGCTCGGCGGCGTCCTGGCAGCGGTCCTCGTGGGCCCCTTCACCGGAGTGCTGTGCATCGCCGTGGTGCTCCTGGTCCAGGGCCTGTTCTTCGCGGACGGCGGCCTGACCGCCCTCGGCGTCAACGTCACGAACATGGCGCTGGTGGGGGTCGGCGTCGGCTACCTGCTCCTCCTGGCGCTGCGCCGGGTGCTGCCCGCGAGCCGGACCGGGCTGCTGACGGCGACCGGGATCGCCGCCTTCGCCTCGGTCCCCGCCGCGGCACTGGCGTTCACCGGCTTCTATGTCGCCGGAGCCACCTCGAGCGTTCCGGTGGGCACCGTCCTGGCCGCCATGACGGGGGTGCACGTGCTCATCGGTCTGGGCGAGGCCGCCATCACCGTGGCAACGGTCGGCAGTGTGCTCGCCGTCCGCCCCGACCTGGTGTACGGCGCCCGGCATCTGAAGCCCGAACTCCACCTGCGCCAACTCGACGACGGCCCCTCCTCAACGGTGGGACCGACGCTGGACCCGGGGGTCACCGATGCGTAAGACACTGTCCACCAGGAGATTCGCGATCACGGCACTGATCGTCACGTTTCTCGTCGCCGGCGCCCTGAGCCTGTTCGCCAGCACCTCGCCCGACGGCCTGGAGCGCGTCGCCGCAGACACCGGCGTCCTCGGCACCGCCACCGATCACGGGGCGGCCGGCGCACCGCTGGCGGGCTACCATGCCTCGTTCATCGGCGGCCGACTCGGCCAGAGCGTGGCCGGGATCGTCGGCGTCATCCTCGTCCTGGCCCTGTTCGGCGGGCTGACCCGGCTGCTGCGGCGCCGCGAACCGACGCGCTGAGGCGACGATTCCATGGCCTCGGGACACGCGCACCGGCTCCACGTGCCGGGCGCCTCGGTGGTCCACACGCTTCCGCCGCATACCAAACTCGTTGCTGCCCTGGCCTTCATGGTGGTCGTGGTACTCACCGACGCACACCGGGTATGGGCGTTCGCCGGCTTCGCCGCCCTGCTGGCCGGCCTGGCCAGGCTGGCCGCCGTCCCGGCCCTGCTGATCGCCCGGCGGATGCTGGTCGAGGTGCCTTTCGTGCTCTTCGCCCTCGCCATGCCGTTCCTGACCCCCGGGGAACGGGTCCACGTGCTCGGCGTGCCGCTGAGCGTGGCCGGCATCTGGGCCGCCTGGAACGTTCTGGCCAAGGCCACGCTCGGCGTGGTGACCTCGATCCAGCTCGCCGCCACCACCGATCTGCGCATGCTGCTGCTCGGCCTGGAGCGGCTTCGGCTGCCGGGTCTGCTGGTGCAGATCATGACGTTCATGCTCCGCTACACCGACGTCGTCGCCGACGAGATGAACCGGATGCGGATCGCCCGCGCGGCAAGGGGTTTCGAGGCGCGTGATGTCAGGGCCCTGCCCGTGCTCGCCCATTCGGCCGGTGCGCTCTTCATCCGCTCCTACGAGCGGGGCGAGCGGGTTCACCTGGCGATGCTCTCGCGCGGCTACACCGGCACCATGCCGCAGACCGTCGACGTCGCGGCCACGCCTCGGCAATGGGCCACGGCCCTGACCCTGCCGGCGGCCGCCACCGCGCTCGCCGTCCTGACGCTCCTCGCCGGGACGGCGCGATGACGCCGCCCTCGCTGGTGGTCGACCGACTCGCCTTCGCCTACCCGGACGGCCATCAGGCCCTGTACGGGGTGGATCTGATCGTCGAGCGCGGCGAGCGCGTCGCCCTGCTCGGACCGAACGGGGCCGGCAAGACCACCCTGGTGCTGCACCTCAACGGCATCCTGTCCGGGGGGAACGGCAGGGTGAGGGTCGCCGGGATGGACGTGGTCCCGGCGAACCTGCGCGAGATCCGGCGTCGGGTGGGCCTGGTGTTCCAGGACCCCGACGACCAGTTGTTCATGCCGACGGTGCGCGAGGACGTGGCGTTCGGGCCCGCCAACCTCGGTGTGCGCGGCGGCGAACTGGACGCCCGGGTCGACGCGGCCCTGGCCCGGGTCGGCCTGCTCGATGCGGCCGGCCGGCCGCCGCACCATCTGTCGTTCGGGCAGCGCCGCCGGGCCGCGGTCGCCACGGTGCTGGCCATGGAGCCCGAGATCCTGGTACTCGACGAGCCGAGCAGCAACCTCGACCCCGCCAGCCGGCGCGAGCTGGCCGAGATCCTCACCGGCCTCGACGTGACGGTGCTGATGGTCACCCACGACCTGCCCTACGCGGCCCAGTTGTGCCCGCGATCGGTGATCCTGTCCGGAGGCGTCGTCGCGGCCGACGGGCCGACGGCGAAACTGCTCGCGGACACCGAACTGTTGGCCTCGCACCGGCTGGAGCTGCCCTTCGGCTTCTCTCCCGACCTCCTGGCCGAGGCGTAGCCGTCACGAGTCGTTCGGCCCTTCCACTCCTGCCCGCAACCACGCACGATGGAGGTGTGCCACGCACAGCGGAGGTCACCATGGCCGCCACCCTCGACACCCTCGACACCCTCGACACCCTGTCTCCTCCCCCCGCCCCGGCCCCCCGGACGGCGCCACCGGTGGAGACGGTGCACCCGACCCACCCGATCGGCGGCCTCTACAACCCACCCCGCACGCCCGCCGTGGTCGACGTCCCGGTCATGACCTATCTGACCGTCACCGGCACGGGCGCCGTCCCCGGAGCCGAGGACCCCGCGTGGGCCGAGGCCGTGGCCCGGCTCCGCTCCGGCTGGCGTCGGCTCGTGGGCGAGAAGGCGTCCGGCACGGGTCTGCCCCCGCTCCAGGTGCTCTGGGAGGACGCCCGTCGCACCCGCTGGACCATCATGCTCGCGCTGCTCGACACCCCCTGGGCCGCCACGGCGGGCGGGTCGGTGGCCGCGGCACCGGCGGGATGCGCCGTGCGCACCCTGCACGAGGGCTGGTGCGTTCAGGTGATGTACGAGGGCGAGGCGAACCGGGCGCCGTCGCTGGCCCGCCTCGACCGGTTCCTGACCCGTCACGGCTACCAGGTGCGTGGTCTCGCCGAACAGGTGCACGAGATCTTCCTGGACGACGTCGCGCCGGACGCCGGACCCGCGAGCCCGGCACCGCGCGTCGTCGTCCGGCGCCGGGTGCAGCCCGCGCGCTGAAACCCGCCTCAGCTGCCTGCCAGGTGCGCGTGGCACCATCGGGCGGGTGCGTGGACTGCGTGGCCTGCTGGTCGTCCTGATCCTGCTCGCCGTGGTCGCCGCGGTGGCCGACGAGGGCGCCCGCCGTCTCGCCCAGGACCGCGTCGCCGAGGAGGTCCAGGCCTCGCAGTCGCTCCCGGAGCGCCCGGACGTGCACATCGGCGGGTTCCCGTTCCTGACCCAGCTGGCCGCCGGCCACTTCGCCGGCGTCGAGGTGACCTCCACAGTGGTGCCGACGGACCGGGTGGAGCTGGACTCGGTGCGGGCCCGGCTCCACGACGTCCGGTTCGACTCCCGCCTGCTGATGTCCGGTTCGCGCGGCGACATCGAGGTCGGGTCCGTCGACGTCGCCGCGGTGCTGTCCTACACCGAGCTCACCCGGCTGGTCGCCGGTCAGCTGGGCGATGCGGTCTCCGACGTCGGCCTCGGCTACGCCGGGGACCACCGGATGACCGTGTCCGGCACCGTGCTGGGGCTGCCGGTCGAGCTCCCGATGCAGGTGGTGTCGTCCGGCGATCGGATCGTCATCTCGGTGCCGGGCGACGCCCAGGCCACCGCGCCCGCGCTCGTCCGACCCGTCCTGGCCGCTCTCTCCGTGCGGGTGACGGTTCCCGAACTGCCCTACGGCGTACGGGTCTCCGGCGTCACCCCGGCGCCCGACGGCCTGCTCGTGGAGGCGACCGGGAGCGATCTGAGGCTCAGTTGACGTCCCACCACAGGGCGGCGAGTTCCCGGGGGGCCGGCGGGCCCAGGTCCGCCAGCACCGCGGCGATCTCCTCGTCGCGCTCGGCGGGCAGGCACAATCGGATCCGCGTGAACTCGATCCGCTTCTCCCACGACAGGTCCGGTCGCCGCTCCCCCTCCTGCCAGGTCGTGCTCCGGACCGGCAGACCCGCCTCGCGCAGCACGTCCAGGGCGTCCTCGACGGTGGGCCCGTCGGGGCGCTCGAGGCCCCAGAAGTACCGCCACAACGGTGCCAGGTG
>CAYYCE010000185.1:0-6279 GCA_964469635.1 uncultured Kineosporiaceae bacterium | reverse complement strand
CCGGAGAGTTCCTGCTGTGGGCCGCGCTGGTGCTGCTGGTCGCCAACCTGCTCAACAAGCAGGCGTTCTACAACCAGTACTGGCTGGTGGCCGCCCTGGTGATCCTGGGCTGGGCCGCATCCGCGACCTCGGGACCCGGCGAGGCCGAACCGGTCAGATCCGAACGGCCTTGATCAGCCGACCGTCGAGCCGCGACGACGCGATCCGCACCACGTCGCCGGTGTGCGGGGCGTGGATCATCAACCCCTTGCCGATGTACAGGCCCATGTGGTTGTAGCTGTTGAAGAACACCAGGTCTCCCGGGCGCAGGTTCGCCTGCGACACCGTGGTACCGACCTTGGACTGCATGGCCGCGTTGTGCGGCAGGGACACCCCGACGGTCGACCAGGCCGCCATCGTCAGTCCGCTGCAGTCGTAGCTGCCGGGCCCGTCCCCGCCCCACTGGTAGGGCTTGCCGAGTTGGGCGCAGGCGAAGTCGATCACCTTCTTGACGCGGGCGTCGGGAGCCTGGATCCCGACGTCGGAGCACTTCAGGACGCCGTTGGCCGGCACTGTGACGCCGAGGTCCTCCAGGGCCTGGCGATCCATGCTGCTGCCGGCCCGCCGGATGGCGGCCTGCTGGCCGGCGTCCAGTTGGGAGAGCAGGCGACGGGCGGCCGCGAGCTTGTTCTCCACCGTCTTCTTCAGGTCGGCCTGTCGCGTGGTCTGGGTGGCCAGTTCCTTGCGCTGGGCGGCCAGGTTCGACTGGTCCTCGACGAGCAGGACCTGGGCCGCGACGAGGCGGCTCACCGCCTGGGCCTGTCGGTCGCTCACCGTCGAGCGCAGGCTGCGGGCCGCCAACAACGCCTGCGGATCGTCGTCCAGCAGGAGGCGCACGACCTGCAGGTCGCCGGCCTTGTAGGTCTCCACTGCGAGCTTGCCCAGGGCCAGCCGTGCGACGTCCACCGCGGCCTGCTGCTGCCCGACCCTGGTCATCGCGGCCTTGGCCATCACGGTGACGCTCTTGAGCTTCTCGCGCGTGGCGTTGTACTGCTCCGTGGCCTTCTCGGCCTCGCTCTGCAGCGTCTCGACCTGCCGCCTGACCGTCGTGATGTTCGGGGCCGGGGTCGCCGCGGCGCCTCCACCGGTGGCAATGACGCCCGCCGTGAGCACCACAGCGGCCGCAGCCACTACCGCCATCCCCCGCCGAATCGTCAGGTGCAGGGACACTCGGCCATCGCTCCGTTCGTCCGAAGGCCCCCGGCGGCCACATACGGTACGGCGCTGTGACCGTTCCGTAATGTCTTCGAGAGCGACCCTAGTCGTTCGGCGAAGGGACACCAAACCGGGCCACCGGAGATGTCATGGACGCTATCGAGTGAACGAGCCTCGGCGAAAGCGCCCCTACCCGGTTGCCCGTGTCTTCACGATCTCATGACCGTCAGTTGACTGTCGTGCCGCGGACGGCGCCTCGCCGGGAACCAGCCGCAGCGGCGGCACCAGCCCCGAACCCGCCAGGACCGCGATCGCCGCGCGCTCGGAGTCGTCCAGCGCGCCGCCCGCCGGCTGACCCAGCAGGACCGAGACCACGCAGTCCTCACAGGCCGACCCCCGCACCTGACAGGTGTTGCAGTCGATGATCACGACTCGCCCTCCTTCACCGTGCTCGTCACCCGATGCTCGTCACCCGATCGACGAGGGCGACGTTAGGGGGCACCTCCGACATCCGACCTCGCGTCGTTGTCGGCACAGGTGTGGGGTGTCGGTAGGGGCTCAGCCCGGCGAGGGCGCGTCCGTTCTCGGGACCAGTTCGATCCGGTCCGAGCGGTCGCACCAGCGGCATCGGACCTGTTCGACGGTCTCCTCCAGGACCGTGCGCTCCTCGACACGACCGCGGCCGGCCAGGTCGAGGTGGACGAATTCGACCACCCGCGAGCTGCGCGTCACGTCGAACCGGGTCAGGTTGCCGCAGGCGCCGCAGCGCCACCGCACGTCGGCGTCGGGGACGGAGGCGTCAGAGCCATGGGCATCGGGGACGTGGTCGGCCACATCGGCGAGCCTAATCCCCCGGCTGTCGGTGCCTCGTCCTAGGTTCCCGACATGGGCACGGGTATGAGCCAGATCGCCTTCGAGGGGTTACTGGATCCCCACGAGAGCACACCGCTGTGCGAGGCCACCCTCGTCGTCGTCGACCTCGAGACCACCGGCGGCAGCCCGGCCGAACACGCCATCACCGAGATCGGCGCCGTGAAGGTGCGCGGCGGCGAGGTGCTCGGCGAGTTCCAGACCCTGGTCAATCCGGGGACGGCGATCCCGGCCTTCATCTCGGTCCTCACCGGGATCACCACGCCCATGGTCGCCGCGGCCCCGAACCCGGGGGCCGCGCTCGCGGCGTTCCTGGAGTTCATTCGCGGCGCCGACGCCCTGGTGGCCCACAACGCCCGGTTCGACGTCTCCTTCCTGCGCGCCGCCTGCGAGACCACCGGCCGGTCCTGGCCGGCACCGGTCGTCATCGACACGGTGGCGTTGGCCCGGGCGCTGGTGCACCGGGACGAGGCGCGGAACCACAGGCTCGCGACGCTGGCCCGGCTGTTCCGGGCGGCCGTCACCCCCGATCACCGGGCGCTGAGCGATGCCCGGGCCACGGTGGACGTCCTGCACGGCCTCGTGGAGCGCCTCGGGCCGCTGGGGGTACACACGGTCGAAGAGCTCGCGCGGTACGGCGCACGGGTCGCCGAGTCGACGCGGCGCAAACGGCACCTCGCGGACGACCTGCCGGCGGCCCCCGGGGTGTACGTGTTCCGCGACGGCCGGGGGCGGCCGCTGTACGTCGGCACCTCGGTCGACGTCCGGTCCCGGGTGCGCACGTACTTCACCGCCACCGAACGCCGCACCCGGATGGCCGAGATGGTGGCGGTCGCCGAGTCGGTGACCGCCGTCGTCTGCGCCACGCCGCTGGAAGCCCGGGTGCGCGAGCTCCGCCTGATCGCCGAGCACGCCCCGCCCTACAACCGGCGCTCCCGGTTCCCCGAACGGGCGCCCTGGATCAAGCTCACCGTCGAGCCGTACCCCCGGCTGTCCGTGGTCCGTGCCGTGGTGGGTGACGGTGCCACCTACCTCGGGCCGTTCGGATCCCAGGGGCAGGCTCGGTCGGCGGTGGCCGCGCTGCAGGACGCGCTCCCGCTGCGCCAGTGCACCGCGCGGCTCCCCCGGCGTCCGGCCCCCTCCGCCCGGGCCTGCATGCTGGCCGAGATCGGGCGCTGCGGGGCGCCGTGCGTCGGTGGTCAGGACGTCGAGGACTACCTGAACGTGGTCGAGCGCGCCCGACGCGCCCTGACCCACGACGCCGACGAGGTGGTCGGTCACCTGCTCCGGCGGGTCGAGGCCCTGGCCGGGGCCGAGCGCTTCGAGGATGCGGCAAGACACCGGGACCGGCTGCTGGCGGTGGTCCGCGCCGCCGCCCGGACCCAACGCCTGGCTCCGCTGGCGGCCACCCGCGAGCTCCTGGCCGCCCGGGGCGGCCCGCCGGGCCCGGGCGGGGCGGCCGGTTGGGAACTGGTGCTGGTCCGCCACGGCCGGCTGGCGGCCACCACGCTCAGCCCGCCGGGCGCCGACCCCCGGCCCTACATCGAGGCACTGCGGGCGAGCGGCGAGCACGTGGCACCGCCACCGCCGCCCCACCCGGCGGCCCACCCGGAGGAGACCGAACAGATCCTGCGCTGGCTGGAGCAACCCGGGGTCCGGCTTGTCGAGCTGGACGGCGAGTGGAGCTGCCCCAGCGGAGGCGCCGCCGGCCACCTGGCCCGGCTGACGCTAGGCTCCGTGACACCGATCAGGGAGAGCACATGATCACTGCCATCGTGCTGGTCCGGACCGAGATCGACGCGATCCCGCAGGCCGCCGCCGCGATCGCCGCGCTCGACTCGGTGAGCGAGGTGTATTCGGTCACCGGCGACGTGGACCTGGTGGCCATCGTGCGGGTCGCCGAACACGACCAGCTCGCCGACGTCATCGCCGACCGGATGAGCAGGATCGCGGGCGTCACGTCGACGCGGACCTACCTGGCCTTCCGCGCCTACTCCAAGCACGACCTCGAGGCGGCCTTCGCCCTGGGGCTGGGCGAGTAGGCCTCAGCTCGAGGAGGCCTCGACCCAACGCCCGAGAACCTCCGCGGCGGCGCCACCGTCCACGGCCGCGGCCACCTCGTCGAGGGCGGCGGCCAACTGGTCCGCCAGACCCCCGCGTCCGGCGCCGTCCGCGGCCACCACGGCGGCCGCCGCGTTGAGCAGCACCGCGTCGCGGACCGGACCCTTGTCCCCGGCCAGGACCGAGCGCACCACACCGGCGTTGTGCTCCGGGCTGCCTCCGACCAGATCCGCGAGCCGCGCCCGTGGCAGGCCCAGGTCGAGCGCGTCGAGCCGGTCGGTGCGCACCCGGCCGTCGGCCACCACCCACAGCGCCGACGGAGCGGTCGTCGACAGCTCGTCCAGCCCGTCCTCACCGCGGAAGAGCACCGCCGAGGTGCCCCGCTCGGCCAGCACGCCCGCCATGATCGGCGCCATCCGGGCATCGGCCACCCCCACCGCCGCGGCCGCGGGCTGGGCGGGGTTCGTCAGCGGGCCGAGGAAGTTGAACGCCGTCGGCACCCCCAGCCCGGCCCGTACGGCGCCGGCGTGACGCATCGAGGGGTGGAACACCTGAGCGAAGCAGAATGTGATGCCGACCTCGCCTGCCAGCTCGGCCACCCGCGCCGGCGGCAGATCCAGTCGCACGCCGAGCCGCTCCAGCACGTCGGCGGCGCCGGAGGACGAGGAGGCCGCCCGATTCCCGTGCTTGACCACGCGTCGTCCGGTGCCCGCCACGACGATCGCCGCCATGGTCGAGATGTTCACGGTGTGCCGCTGGTCACCACCGGTGCCGACGACGTCGACGCACGGACCGGGGACCTCGATCCGGACGGCGTGCCGCAGCATGGTGTCGACCAGACCCGTCATCTCCTCGACCGTCTCGCCCTTGGCCCGCAGCGCCACCAGGAAGCCCGCCAGCGGCACCGGCGCGGCCGCGCCGTCCATCACCTCGGCCATGGCCCAGGCCGTCTCGGCCCGGTTGAGATCCCGCCCCGCCAGCAGGGCAGAGATCAGATGGGACCATGTGATCCCGGTCACGTCAGCGGACGCTCGACCGCGAGCGCACCAGGTCGGCCACGGCGGCGACGACAGCGGCCGGGTCGAGCGGATGCGGCACGACCTGGTCGGCGCGGGACCAGGTCGCCAGCCAGGCGTCCTGCGGCCGGCCCGTCAGCACCAGGATCGGCGGGCACTCGAAGATCTCGTCCTTGAGCTGCTTGCACAGCCCCATGCCACCGACCGGGGTGGCCTCGCCGTCCAGGACGAGCAGGTCCAGCCGATGTTCGGCGACGGCCTCGAGTACGGCGGGACCCGTCGCGCACTCGGTCCAGTGCACCGGCGGCAGATCGGCCGCGGGACGGCGACCGACGGACAACCGCACCGCGCTGCGGGTGTCCACGTCGTCGCTGTAGAGCAGGACGGACAACTCGTTCATCGCGCGATCTCCGGGTGGGTCGACGGGGGCCTGGCGAGTCGCATGCTACCGGCCGGCAACCCGGCCGCCGGGAACGACCGCTCGTCGCATCAGGAGGTCCTCGGCACGCCGGTTGTCCGCCCCCTGGCCGCCGGGGCCCCGGTTAAGGCAATAATGAGCGCCGTGGCAACCGCATCCATCGCTGACAACGCTCATGCCTCGCCCCTGCACGCGACGGTGAACCGGCCCAACATGGTCCAGGTGGGCACCATCGTCTGGCTGGCGAGCGAGCTCATGTTCTTCGCGGGGCTCTTCGCGATGTACTTCACGCTGCGAGCCGTCCTGCCCCACGAGTGGGCCGAGCAGACCCAGCACCTCAACGTTCCGTTCTCGCTGGCCAACACGATCAACCTGGTGCTGAGCTCCGTGTGGTGCCAGATGGGTGTGTTCGCCGCCGAGCGGTTCCAGCCTGCAGCCCGCGGCCCCTGGTGGACCCCGTGGACCCGCGAACACGGCTGGAAGAACTGGGGCATGCGCGAGTGGTACACCCTCACCTACATCGCGGGGGCGCTCTTCGTCGCGGGGCAGATCTACGAGTACGCCCACCTCGTCGAGATCGGCCTGACGCTGTCCTCCAGCGGGTACGGCTCGGTCTTCTACATGACCACCGGCTTCCACGGTCTGCACGTGACCGGTGGTCTACTGGCCTTCCTTCTCATCATCATCCGCAGTTACATGGCCCGCCGGTTCGGCCATGCC
>CAYYCE010000184.1:4235-6287 GCA_964469635.1 uncultured Kineosporiaceae bacterium | reverse complement strand
CCGGTCGCC
The DNA here is from genome assembly GCA_964469635.1 of uncultured Kineosporiaceae bacterium. Taxonomy (GTDB): domain Bacteria; phylum Actinomycetota; class Actinomycetes; order Actinomycetales; family Kineosporiaceae; genus JADJPO01. The sequence goes on along the minus strand of CAYYCE010000184.1, from coordinate 6,278 downwards.
GACCAGCAGGGTGTTTTCCATCGACTGCGACGGGATGTAGAACGCCTGGACCAGAAAGGTCTTGATCAGCAGCGAGAGCACGAGCGCCAGGCCGAGCACCACGGCCAGCTCGGTCATCATCGCCACGATGGTGCGCCCGGCGGGGGATCCGGGCGGGGCCCGGCGTCCGGACCTCCTGCGACGGCCGCGGCGCTCCCCGGGCCGCCCCGATCCGTTCAGCCCGTCGGGAGGAGGGTTCTGCGGCTGGGGGCGGCGGTCGCCGGCGTTGTGGCGGGGACCGATCGCAGGGGTGTCGTGTCCCCACGCGTCGTGCTCGGCGGGGTCGCTCACCCGGTGCCCTCCCGTTCGCCGTCCTGCCCAGAGTCTGCCGTGGCATAGACGTCCGACCCGCCACCGACCCACCCGGCGTCGGGGAACGGCCACCACACCGCCACCGCTCGGCCGACCACCGAGTCCGTCGGGACCATGCCGCCGCCGGGGTCGCCCAGATGGGCCCGGGAGTCGGCCGAGTCGCTGCGGTGGTCGCCCATCACCCACAGCCGGTCGGCGGGAACCCTGACGTCGAAGGGCGTCAGGCTCGGGACCTCACCGGCCAGGTAGGGCTCGTGCAGCGGGGCGCCGTTGACCGTGATCAGGCCGTCGGCGTCGCAGCAGGTCACCCGGTCGCCGGGCAGGCCGATCACCCGCTTCAGGAAGTCCCTGTCGTCCAGGGGGACGCCGACGGCGCCGGCGATCGCCCGGCCCAGGGAGGCCAGGGCATTGCGAGCGGGAGCGGGCCGCGGGGTGAACACGCCGGTGCCGTCGAACACGATCACGTCACCGCGCCGGATGTCGCCCAAGCGGTAGGACAGCCGGGACACCAGGACCCGCTGGCCGACGTCGATGGTGGGCTGCATCGATCCGGAGGGGACCACGAAGGACTGCACCACCAGGGCCCGCACCGCGATCACCGCCAGCGCCGCGACCAGCAGGAGCCCCAGCAGGCGTGCCGGCGACGGTCTGCGGAAGACCGGTTCGGCCGTTCCGGGATCGGCCATCGCGGAGGCGTCGCTCACGCGGCGGAGCTCGCCGCGCTCAGGAGGCGGTGACGCTCTCGCGCTTCTCCTTGATCTTCGCCGCCTTGCCGCGCAGCGAGCGGAGGTAGTAGAGCTTGGCCCGCCGGACGTCGCCCCGGGTCACGACCTCGATCCGGTCGATGATCGGGGAGTGCACCGGGAAGGTGCGCTCGACGCCGACCCCGAAGCTGATCTTGCGGACGGTGAACGTCTCCCGGACGCCGCCGCCGCTGCGGCGGATCACGACCCCCTGGAAGACCTGGATGCGGGAGCGGCTGCCCTCAACGACCTTGACGTGAACCTTCAGCGTGTCCCCGGCCCTGAAGGAGGGGACGTCCTCGCGCAGCGAGGCTGCGTCGATGCTGTCCAGGGTGTGCATGATGACCGCTCTCCCGCAGGTGCCACAGGCCATCTGCGTTGCTCAGGTGCTTCGCTGGTGAGTCTCGTCGCACGCCGCCGGTCCGGACAGCAGCCCCCCTGTGGCAGGGCACGCTGGAGCCGACGGTGATGGATGACGGGTGGTCAGTCTGCCACAGGAGGCGAGCCCCCCGAAATCGGCCGCCGACGGCGGGGCCCGGTCTCAGGCCTGCGCACCCGGGTGGCCCTCCTCGAACAGGATCTGCCGCTCCCGTTCCGTGGGCCGGTGGTCGGCCAGCCAGGCGGCCAGCAGGTCCGGACGACGCCGGGCGGTGCGCCTCAGCCGCTGCTCCTGGCGCCAGGCCGCCACCAGGGCGTGGTGCCCGGACCCGAGCACCTCGGGGATCTCCAGTCCCCGCCAGGAGGCGGGCCGGGTGTAGACGGGGTACTCCAACAGGGGCCCCTCGTGGCTCTCCTCGACCAGGCTCTCGGCGTTGCCGAGCACGCCGGGCTGCAGCCGGGCCACGGCCTCGACCACCGCCAGCACCGCCACCTCGCCCCCGTTGAGGACGTAGTCGCCCAGGCTGAGGGTGCGCACCGGCATCCGCCGGGCGGCGTCCTCCAGCACCCG
>CAYYCE010000184.1:0-4225 GCA_964469635.1 uncultured Kineosporiaceae bacterium | reverse complement strand
TTCCAGACCGCGGGCCTCGATCACCCGCTCGTCGATGCCCTCGTAGCGGCCGCAGCCGAAGATCAGCCAATCCAGCCCGGCCAGCTCGTGGGCGCCCGCCTGGTCGAACCGCTCCCCCGACGGGCTGGGCACGATCAGGGTGGGGGTTCCCGGGCCCAGGGTCAGCACGTGGTCGAGCGCCTCGCCCCACGGCTCGCAGCGCATCACCATGCCGGCCCCACCGCCGGCGGGGGCGTCGTCCACGGTGTGGTGCCGGTCGTGGGTGAAGTCGCGCAGGTCGTGGACGGCGACGTCCAGCAGCCCGGCCGCGCGCGCCCTGCCGATCAGCGACAGCCCCAGCGGTGCCAGGTACTCCGGGAAGATCGTGATGACGTCGATCCGCATCAGCCGGCCCCGTCCCGGTCCGGATCGGGATCGGGATCGGGGAGCTCCTCGAGCAGCCCCGGCGGGGCATCCACGACGATGCGGCCGCCGGCGACGTCCACGGTCGGCACCAGCGCGGCGACCAGCGGCACCAACCGACGCACGCCGTCCGGTCGCTCGACGTCCACCAGGTCCTGGGCGGGCAGGTGCTCGACGCCCACGACGCGGCCGAGCACGGCGCCGCCGGGATCCTGCACGGCGAGCCCGATCAGCTCGTGGTCGAACCAGGCGCCGTCCTCGACCTCGGCCGCCGGGTCGACGTCGGCCTCGAGCCGGGCGCCGCGCAACGCCTCGGCCGCCGTCCGGTCGCCGATCTGGTCGAAGGACAGCAGCAGCACGCCGTTGTGGCCGCGGGCGCCGCGCACCGTCAACGGACCGATGGGGCTGTGCAGCGTCGCGCCCGGGGCGAACCGCGCGCCGGGATCATCGGTGCGGACCTGAACGGTCACCTCACCGCGGATCCCGTGTGCGCGCCCGACCCGGGCGACGACCAGACGCACTGGTGATCGTCCCCGGTGCCCGTCAGCGCTGCCGGCGGTCGCCGATCCGGTCGACGTCGACGACGTCCACCCGGATCGGCTTGCCGTCGGCCAGCGCCTTGACGACGGTGCGCAGAGCGGTGGCGGTCCGACCGGAACGCCCGATCACCCGGCCCAGGTCCTCGGGATGGACCCGGACCTCGAGCAGGTTGCCACGGCGCTGCGACTTGCTGCGTACCTGGACGTCGTCGGGGTTGGAGACGATCCCGCGCACCAGGTGCTCGAGCGCGTCGACCAGCACGATCAGGCCTCGGCCGGGGTCTGCTCGGCCGGGGTCTGCTCGGCCGGGGTCTGCCCGGCCTGGACCTCGGCCGCCGGTGCGGCGGGCTCCTCGGCGGGCTCGGCCTTCTTCTCGGCCCTCTTCTTGGCCCTCGGAGTCGTCGCGGAGGAGGACGGCTCGTCCATGGCCTCCCTGGCGGCGGCCTCGAAAACGGCCTTCTTGTCGGCCTTCGGCTCGGCGACCCTCAGCGTGCCCTCGGTGCCGGGCAGGCCCTTGAACGTCTGCCAGTCGCCGGTGAGCTTGAGGATCGCCAGCACCTGCTCGGTCGGCTGGGCGCCGACGCCGAGCCAGTACTGGGCCCGGGCCGAGTCGACCTCGATGTACGAGGGGTTCTCGGTGGGGTGGTACTTGCCGATCTCCTCGATCGACCGACCGTCCCGCTTGGTGCGGGAGTCGGCGACGACGATGCGGTAGTAGGGGGCGCGGATCTTGCCCATGCGCTTGAGGCGGATCTTGACGGCCACGGGTGGGAGTGCTCCAGCTTCTGCTTCGGGTGAGTGATGCCGGGGGTCCGGGTGGGGAACCGGGCGCCCGGTGGACTCGGACGGACACGCCGGGAGCGGAGAGAGGGGCCGTCCCGTCGGGTACGGCGGCCCATTCTGCCAGACGTCGGGCATCGGTCCCGCATCGGCGCCGGCGTCCCGGGGCCGAACCGGTCAGCGGCGCAGGTCGAAGATCACCGCGTCGCCGTCCTCGACCCGGCCGATGTCCAGCCCGGTGACCGGGGCGTCGGCGGCGCCCGGCCACATCCCGGGCCCGGTCCGCGAGCGCACCACCACCACGGTGGCGATCCCCCGGGCGCGCAGGGCGGCCACGGACGCGGCGTCCGGGAAGCCCGCGGCCTCGATCCGCAGCCGGATCTGGTCGTTGGAGTTGAACCCGCTGTCGCCGGCCGCGATGACCGGCCAGCCCTCGGTGCTCCAGAACATCAGGTGGTAGTCGGCCACCTGCCCCGAGGGCAGGATCAGGATCGGCTGCGGCAGCGCCGCGAAGTCGATCGGCGCCCGGGTCACCGTCCAGCGGGGCACCTCGTCGCGACCCTCCGCGTAGACACCGACCGACGGCAGCGCCAGCAGCAGCGCGATCGCCACCCGACTCACCGGATCACGCCCGGCGGCCCAGCCCGCCACACCGCCCGCCCATCCCCGACCGCGACGTCCGCCGCGGCCCCCGTCCTCGCGGTGACCCCACTCCTCGGCGAGGGCGTCGGTGATCCTGCTGATCGCCCCCGCCGCGAGCAGTCCCAGGCCCATCGTCACCCAGATCATCAGCCGACCGGGGGTCCGCAGGTGCTCCCACCCGGGCAGGTGGTCGTAGAGCGGGATGTAGGTGAACCGTCCGCCGGCAGGTCCCCGGGTGCCCATGGCGAGGACGGCGAGCAGCGCGGTGACCGCCGCCAGCGGCAGCCGGCGCCGGCGCGGCCAGGCCGAGACGAACACCCCGACCACCCCCAGCCCGAGCAGCAGGATGCCGGGCGACATGTACATCTCCGGCGGCCAGCGCTGCGCGATCTCGGCCCGCCAGCCCGCCAGGTATCCTCCCCAGAACACGTTGGTGTCACCGGCGCTGAGCAACCCGAACCACGGCGGGGAGAAGAGGTCGAGCATGCCCTCCACCCGCTGCGCGTCGGGGTGGTCGGCCAGCACTCGGAGATGGGGGATCAGCAGCAGGTAGGCAGCGCCGAGGAAGACCACCGAGCCGAGGGCGTCCGCGATCAGGACGGCGTGCAGCCGGCGCAGCCCCGCCCGATGCCGCCCCCACAGCAGCCAGCCGACGGCGAGGCAGGCCATCACCAGGGCGAGGGAGTAGCCGAGCCAGATCCCGGTGGCGAAGCCGAACGTCAGCTGCCAGGCGGCCACCGACCAGGCGGCGAACGCCCATCGGGGGCGTACCGACCCGGGCCGCCAACCGTGGCGCAGTGACCAGCCGTGACCGTGGGCCAGCAGCCCCAGCGCCAGCGCGATCCCCGCCGTGGACAGCACGTTGATGTGGATCACCTGGGTGTCGCGCCAGGGGGCGAACGCGAACGCCGTCCCGGCCACCGATGCCCCGGCGATGCCGGCCCCGAGCAGTCGCGCCAGCACGTAGCCGCCGACCGCGGCCCCGAAGGTGGCGCAGACCAGCGCCAGGTTCAGCTGGGCCAGCGCCCCCGACTGCCCGGACGGCGTGAGAACCGCCAGCGGGGCGTAGCCCAGGACGACATCGGTGTAGGCGAGGTTGTCCGGGGCCCGTTGGAAGACGTTCGTGGTCCACATCCCCGAGACGATCGAGGCGGGATCGGTCCTCAGGCTGTGGCCGACCCAGGCCAGCTGCCAGGCGAAGTACAGCGGATCGCCCAGATCCCCCGGCACGGTGGTGGTCAGGGTGCGGATGGACTCCCAGCAGTCGTACACCGTGACCGCCGCGGCGACCAGAACCACCCACAGCGCCTCGACGCGACGCGACATCAGCCCCCCACACTCATCCGACGGTGCGGCCCCGCAGGACACGCATCCGGGGACGGAGCAGCACCGCGACGTCGGCCCGCGGATCGGCGTCGAACACCAGCAGGTCGGCGTCCTCCCCCTCGGCCAGGGACGGCCGGTCCAGCCACGAGCGCGCCCCCCAGCACGCGCCGTCCAATACCGTGGTCGCGGGGATCCCGGCGGCGACCAACCCGGCGATCTCGTCCGCGATCTGCCCATGCGGCATGGCACTGCCGGCGTCGGTGCCCACGAAGATCGGCAGCCCGGCGTCGAAGGCGGCGCCGATGGTCGCGTGCCGCTGGGCGTGCAGGCGCCGCATGTGGTTGGCGTAGGTCGGGAACCTCGCCTCGCCGGCCGCGGCGAACCTCGGGAAGTTGTCGATGTTGATCAGGGTCGGGACGATCGCCACGCCGCGGGCGGCGGCCATCGAGATGGTCTGCGAGGTCAGGCCGCTGGCGTGCTCGATGCAGTCGATGCCGGCCTCGATCAGGTCGGCCAGGCAGTCCTCGCCGAAGCAG
>CAYYCE010000183.1:1939-6312 GCA_964469635.1 uncultured Kineosporiaceae bacterium | reverse complement strand
CTTCGAGATGAACACCAAGCGAACGGTGCTGTCCAACGTTCGAAAGGTCCTGCGCCCCGGAGGATTCCTGGTTCTGGGTGGCGCCGAGTCCACCCTGAATCTCGACGACTCGTTCCAGAGGATGGAGCTGGGCAAGGCAGTCGTCTTCCGTCACACCGGAGGTGCTTCGTGAATGTCGTCGACGAGTTCGACCAGCATCGGGAGGACCTCGAGGCCCTCCTGGTCGAGGTGCTGGGTGCGCTGCTGGGGGCCGACGAGGTCATGCCCGGCCTCGACGATCCACTCGCGGCGGGTCCCCTGCTGACCTCGCAGTTGGCGATCTACGACAGGGACGACGGCTCCTACACCGTCGTGGAGATCCAGACCCCGGTGACGGTCGGCCGAGTGATCGCGGCGCAGATGATGGGACTGGCCTCGCCCTCCCCGGAGGACCTGCTCGACGCCATCGCGGAGCTCGGGAACATCATCGCCGGCAACGTGAAGTCGCTGGTTCGCCACTCCTGCCGGCTGTCGCTGCCGCTCGCCGAGGTCCTGGACGGCGTCGAGAGCGACCGGGGCTCAGGGGTTCGGGTGGCCGCATCGGTACTCGGCAACGACCTCCATCTGACGGTCCGCCCGGCCCGCACCGGGGAGCCGGGGCCGAAGGTGTACTGGCCTGGTTCGGAGCACGACGAGATGCAGGAGATTGAGCTGTGAAGATCTTGGTTGTCGACGACAGCAAGGCGATGCGGATGATCGTCGTCCGCACCCTGCGTCAGGCCGGGATGTCGGGCCACGACATCATGGAGGCCGGTGACGGTCGGCAGGGTCTGGAGATGGCCGGCAACGACCCGCCGGACGTGATCCTGTCGGACTGGAACATGCCCAACTTGTCCGGGATCGAGTTCCTGCGGGCGCTGCGGGGCTCGGGGTCGCAGATCCCGTTCTGCTTCGTCACCTCGGAAGGCTCGCAGGAGATGAGGGACCAGGCGTCCGCCGCCGGCGCGCTCGGTCTGATCGCAAAACCCTTCACGCCCGATCAGTTCATGGACATCCTCGGAACGGTGGTGCCGCAATGACGACGATGACAACCTCCCCGCTGCCCAGCCGCCATGCGGTGCGGTCGCTGCTCGAGGGACTGGTCGGCAGGGACGTCGGCATCAAGGACGCGAACACGGTGCCGACCAAGCCCACCAACGTGATCGCCGCCTACGTCAACGACAAGCTGACGGTCTCGGCCGTGATCGTGGTGAACCTGGAAGGGGCCGCCCGGCTGGGTGGTGCCCTGGCGATGCTGCCCAAGGTAGGGGTCGACGACGCGATCGCCGAGGGGGACCTCCACGCCGCCCTGCGGGACAACTGCTACGAGGTGCTCAACGTCCTCGCGGCGGTCTTCAACGCGCCGAACGCGCCGCACGTTCGGCTCTACGAGATGGTGGGCCCCACGACCGCGATCCCCCCGGACATCGCCGCCCTGAGCGCCACTGTGGGGAACCGGATGGATCTCGAGATCGAGGTCTCCGGATACGGCATGGGTCTGCTGTCGCTGGTCTGTCGCTGAGACGAGGGAACCGATGTCTGCACACGTTCTCGACCCTGGGGCGCCCGGAGGCGTTGTCGAGGGTGCCGACGGCGCCCCGCCCGCGGGCGCAGGACGCGGCGGGCACCAGGACATGGTGCGCCGCACCCGGGTGGGTCGCCAGGCGATCTACACCCCCGACCGACAGATCGTCGCCTACGAGCTGCTGTTCCGTTCGGGGGCAGCGGACGTCGACGAGCTCGTGGGTGAACAGGCCACCTCGCAGCTGATCGCCAGCACGTTCGGCACCTTCGGCATCGAGACCATCTCGAACGGCCGACCGGTGTTCATCAACTTCACGCGCGCCTTCGTCACCGGGGTGATCCCGATCCCGGTCGAGCCCGACAACGTCGTCGTGGAGATCACGGAGCGGATGGTCGTCGACCACGAGCTGCTCCTCGGGTTGCGCAACCTGCAGGAGTCGGGCTATCGCATCGCCCTGCAGGGCTACCGGGGGGACGTCGGCCACGGTCTGGTCCTCGACCTCGCCGACTTCGTGACCATCGACGTGTCCGCCGTCCCGGCCGTCGTCCTGCCCACGGTGGTGGAGGTCGCCCGCTCGGGCGGGGCCACTCTGCTCGCCACCGGCATCGACGACGCCGCCACGCTGCAGCGGTGCACCTCCCTGGGGTTCGAGCTCTTCCAGGGGGCCTTCCTGCAGCAGCCGAACATCCTGGAGGGGCGGACCCTCTCACCGATCCAGCTGGTCTGTGTGCGGCTGCTCAACCAGCTGGGTGATCCCGACGTGCCGATCAGCACCATCGAACAGCTGGTGGGCACGGACCCGGGCCTGACGATGCGGCTGCTCCGGACGGCGAACTCCGTGGCGCACGGGGCTCGCAACGAGATCACCTCGCTGCACCAGTCCATCGTGCTGCTCGGCCCGCGGCGGCTGCGATCGTGGGTGGTGCTGACGCTGCTCGAGGGGGGCACGGTGCGCAGCCGCACCGACGACCTGTGGAGCGTGCTGGCCCGGGCCTTCGCCTGTCAGCGCATCGCCACGCACGAGAGCGATCTCGCGTACACCGTGGGACTGCTCTCCGGCTGCGCCGAACTGCTGGGCGCCGACCCGGCCGAGGTCGCCGAGGGCGCGGGTATCGGGCACCTGGCCCGTGGCGCGCTGCTCGAGGGGGCCGGCGAGGCGGGCCGGGCCCTGCGGGCCGTGCTGGCCCACGAGCGGGACGACCTGGAGGCCATCACCGCCACGGAATTCCTGCCGTTCGACGTCTCCCGGGCCTATCTGGAGTCCCTGAGCGAGTCGTTGACCATCGTGCACGGCCTGGCCGGCGCCTGAACGGTCAGCGCGAGGCCAGACCGCGCTCGACCGCCTCAATGAGGGCGGGCCGCAACCGCGCGGCGGGCACGATGGCGTCCACCGACCCCATCCGGACCGCCCGTTCGATCGAATGCACGGCGTCGAACTCGGCCGCGACCTCGCGCAGCTTCTCCCCCCGGACGGCGGCGCGCAGCTCGGCCAGTTCGATGCGCTGCAGCGCGCGCTCGACGTCCCCGGCGCTCGCCAGGTAGCGCTCCACCGCCCGGACCCGGGGGTCGGCGGAGGTGCGGGCCGCCACCTCCGCCGTGAACACCACCCCCGCCGCCGGGGCGCCGCCGATGACCGAGGCGAACGAGCCCTCCACCGCCAGCACCTGCATCCGGTCGTTGAGGGTCTTGGAGAACACCACGAAGGCGCCGCCGTGGTAGCGGGAGACGACGCAGAACACGATCGGGCCGTCGAAGTTGACCACCGCCCGGCCGATCTCGGCGCCGTACTCGAGTTGCAGCCGCCGCATCGACTCCGGTGAGCCGTCGAAACCGGACAGGTTGGCGAGCACCACCACCGGCCTGCTCCCGCTCGCGGCGTTGATGGCGCGTGCGGCCTTCTTCGAGGAGTTCGGGAACAACGTGCCCGCCGTCCAGGTGTCGGGGCCGTCGGTGGGCGGGAACCCGCGACGGGGTATCGGTCTGGATTCGATCCCGAGCAGGCACACCGGGTTTCCGCCCAGGTGGGCGTCGAACACCACGCAGGTCTCCGCCCCCGCCATCCCGGCCCAGCGCTCCAACGGCGCGTGGTCGGTGTCCGCCACGGCGCGCATCAGCACTCGGATGTCGAACGGCTTCTTGCGCTCCGGGTTCGCGATCGGGGAGAAGATGTCGCCGACGGTCTGGAAGTCGCCCGCCGTCCCGTCGACCCCGGTGTGCGGGTAGTCGCGGACGTCGCGGTCGCGGGGGTCGGTGCTGACGGCGGGCCGCGTCGCCCTCTCCCCCGGCACGACGTAGCTGTGCCCGTAGTGGTCGAACAACACCTCGACCGCGCTGGCCAGATCGACCGCCCAGTACTGGGCCTGACCGTTCGGTCCCATCACCCGGTCGTAGCCGCCGATGCCGAGGTTGTCCTCCGCGCTCACTCCGCCGGAGTAGTCCAGCGAGGCCTTGCCGGTCAGCACCATGGTGCTGTCCGGGGTCATCACCAGGATGCCCTTGGTGTGCATGAGCATCGTGGCCTCGGCGTTCCAGTACGGCTGGGCGCCCACGGTGATTCCGGTGACGACGACGTTGATCTCGCCGCCGTTCTGGGTGAACTCGATGATCCGGCGCAGCGCCCGGGCGACCCAGTCCATGTTCTCGGTTCCCGAATCCATCGAGATCCGGGCACCGGCGGACAGCGCGAACCACTCCACCGGGATCCCCCGGCGCTCGGCCAGGTCCAGGGCGGCCACGATCCTCGAGCACTCCGGTTCCGCCACGGCACCGAGGGATCTGGTGGGGTCGCCCATGATGACGACGCGCTGCATGCCCTCCGGGTGGCGGGCGG
>CAYYCE010000183.1:0-1929 GCA_964469635.1 uncultured Kineosporiaceae bacterium | reverse complement strand
ACGACGCCGGCCGTGTTTCCGCCGACGGGGCGCTCGACCGGCAGCAGCTCGGGTCGCAGGTCGTACTCAACGAAGTCGCCGCCGCCCGCGGTGAGCAGCGGGATCAGCTCGTAGGGGTAGACGGTGCCGCGTCGACGGGAGCGCAACACCTTCTGCGCGTAGTCGTCCAGGGGCTCGAGCAGGCCCTTCGGAGGCGGCTCGACCGACACCTCGACGCCGGAACCCGGCTGGTAGTGGAACCGCGCCGCGATCGCCGTCGGCTCGTCGTCCCCGAACGCCACCCGCCCCTGGGCCACGACCTCCTCGACGCCGGCGCCGGCCGTCAGCGGCGCAATGGACCGCTTGAGCGCCGTCAGCTGATCGACCTCGGTGGTGATCGTCGGCCAGATGTGCAGCCAGATGTGGTTCCTGTCCAGGACGGTTCGCCGGCCGGCGGCCTGTTCGGCGGTGCGCGCCCGGCGCATGGCGTCCAGGCAGTGCGCCAACGCCCGTTCCGCCTGCGGCAGCGAGTGCACCCTGCCGTCGGTGTCGCGGACGATGGTCAGCTCGCGGATCTGGGCGAGGGCCACCAGCCGGACGTCGGACTCGTTGCCGCGGGCCACGCAGCGGTAGAGCAGGACGTCGCTGCCGGACTCGAGCCGGCTGAGGTCGAAGTTGCGCAGCCGCCACAGGTCCAGCCGCCGTCCCACCATGGGGTGGACGCCGCGCACCAACCTGTCCTCGGCGAGTTCGCCGACGTCCGGGGTGCCGAATCCGTCGGGCCGGAACGTGAAGTGGCGCACTGGGTTCGGGCCGGAACACACCACGACGGTCAGGCGGCGCACCCGCCGGGTGAGCGGCAGCCGGGTCAGGGCGGCCAGCAGCTCGGCGGCCATCACCTCGTCGTCCAGGCCGTCGAAGGTGGGCCCACCGGAGTCGAGGTAGAGGTCGATGATCGTCGCGTGATCCCGGGGCGCCTGCTCGACCTCCTTGTCGAGCAGGAGGAGCAGGGGCGAGCCGGGGGTGAGCTCGTCTCGCGTGGCGACCGTGGCCACCAGGTGGGAGGGGCGCCGATCGATGACGTAGTCGGCGCTGGTCACCGAGCGTCCGTCCCTCGGGCGGCAGTCGAGGTCGTGCAGGGTGTAGTCGCGATAGTGCCTGCGGATCAACACCTCCAGCATCGGGTCGGCGTTGGCCGTCGAGGTCCGGATGCGCTCGGCGAGGAAGCGCACCAGCGGCTCGGGGGCGGCGACCAGAGCCTCGACCCGCTGCTCGCGGTCGGCCGGTGGCGGGGTGGCCGCCAGGTGGCCGAGGTGCTCGTGGACCAAGGCGTAGACCTCGCCGCGGGCGGCCTCGGTCAGCGGCGCCTCGAACCAGCGATGCCGTGCGCTGCGGGCGAGGTCGCCCACCGTCGGGTAGCGCAACTGGGTCGCCAGCACCAGCCGGTCGAGCACGTCGCGGACGCGTTCGTCGTGCGCGGACGCCGGCGGCGGGTCGGTCAGCCACCGTTCCAGCAGGGCGGTGATCGCGGGGATGTGGGACGGCGTGAGCTGCTGTGCCAGGAACAGCCGGTAGACGGCCTCCTCGAGCGCCTCCGTGCGTTCCAGGCCGTCGATGCCGTAATGCGCCAGGGCCCGGATCAGCTTGGCGCGGAAGTCCTCAGGCAGCCGCTCGCGGTCGGCGTCCAGGGACCGCAGGTAGCGGTGGAAGTACTCCCTCGGGCTGTGCACCCGGTCCTGGGGCCCGCTGTCGGAACCCGAGGCGTCGGCGTGGGGTCGGTTGCGGGAGAGCTCGCACAGGTCGGCGAAGGCGGTCAGGGCGTCGAGCTCGGCGTCCAGCAGGACCGACGCTGCGTGGTCGTTCGGGTCCACCTCGTGTGGTGTCGTGCCCGTCCCCCCCGGGCGCAACGTGACGTCGTGCCCGCTGGACGGGCGCAACGTCACGTTGTGC
>CAYYCE010000182.1:6099-6387 GCA_964469635.1 uncultured Kineosporiaceae bacterium | reverse complement strand
CCCTGGCCAGTTCCGTCGACCTCGTCCGGGACGTCGCGCGGGTCGGTCGCGGGGCCGCCTACTACTTCCACGCGCCGATGATCGTGGGCAGTGGAGATCTCGGGGACGCCCTGCGGAACCAGCCGGAGGTGGCCCGGGCCATCGCGCGGTTCCCCTCCGTGAGCAAGGCGTTCGTGGGGCTCGGTGCCTGGCGCCAGGGCTCCTCGACGGTGTTCGACGCGCTGCCCAAGGCCGAGGCCGAGGATCTGGGGCGGGCCGGGGTGATCGCGGAGATCTCGGGGGTGCTCA
>CAYYCE010000182.1:0-6089 GCA_964469635.1 uncultured Kineosporiaceae bacterium | reverse complement strand
AAGAACCTCGACGGCCGGCAGCCAACGATGACCATCGACGCCTCCGGGAGGCCGGTGTCGACGCCGCTGACGCGCAGGATCATCGGGATCCAGGCCGCGCAACTGGCCGCCGTACCCGATGTGACGGCCCTGACCTACGGCATCGACAAGGTCCCCGCGACCCGGGCTGCGCTGAGCAGCGGCATGCTGCACGGGCTGGTGACGAGCAGCGACCTGGCCAAGGGGCTGCTGGCGAGCGGGCCGCTGTGAACCACGCGGACGAGATGACCCTCCCGGGCGGGACCGCCAACCGGGGACGGGTCGTGCGGGTGGGCCGGACGATCCGCCGGCCGCTGCGCCCGACGAGTCCGGCCACCGAGGCGCTGCTGGGTCACCTGGCGGCCGCCGGCTTCGACGGCGCCCCCCGCTGGCTGGGGGTGGACGAGCAGGGCCGGGAGACGCTGACCTACATGGTCGGCCAGACCCCGATCGCCCCCTACCCCGACTGGGCCCTGGCCGAGGAGGCACTGGCCAGCGTGGCCCGGCTGCTGTACCGGTTCCACGCGGCGGTCGAGGGTTTCGCCGCCCAGCGCTGGACCTGGCACCGCGAGGTTCCGCTACCGTTCCGAACCGGCCTGGCGAGCCACAACGACCCGAACCTCGACAACGTGGTCTTCCGGGACCGGCAGGCGGTCGCCCTGATCGACTTCGATCTGGCCGGAGCCGGGTCGAAGGTGTGGGACCTGGCCGCCGCCGCCCGGCTGTGGTGCCCGCTGCGCGACGAGTCCGACGTCCTCGACCTGCGTCAGGGCCGCAGCATGGAGCGGCTCCGCCTCTTCCTGGACGCCTACGGCGCCGACCGCCGGGAGCGGGAACAGCTTCCCGAGGCGGTCATGGCGAGCCATCACTGGTCCTACGACCACGTACGGCACGAGGTCGCCCAGGGACACCCGGCCTTCACCGAGCACTGGGTGGAGCGGCGGGCGCGCGAGCGCGCCGATCGCACCCTGGCGTGGCTGCGCGCCCGCCGCGACGACATCGCCCGCGCGGCGAGAGGGCAGCGATGACCGACGACGTTCCGAGCGACTACCTGACGATCAACCGGGCGATGTGGGACGAGCGGGCGCCGGCCCACGCCGCATCTCCCGACTACGCCGTCCGGCAGTTCGTGGACGATCCGGGGTTCCTCTCCGGCGTGGTCCGGTTCGACCGACCTCGGCTGGGTGAGGTCACCGGGCTGGACACGGTCCACCTGCAATGCCACATCGGCACCGATACCGTCTCGCTCGCCCGCCTCGGGGCACGGACGACGGGTCTGGACTTCTCGCCGTCGGCCCTGCAGGTGGCGCGTTCGTTGGCCGATCGGCTCGGTCTGGACGTTCCGTTCGTCGAGGCCGAGGTGTACGACGCGCCCTCCGCGCTCGGCGGAGCGCGGTTCGACCTCGTCTACACCGGGATCGGTGCGATCGGCTGGCTGCCCAGCATCGAGCGCTGGGCCGAGGTGGTCACCGGGTTGCTGCGCCCCGGCGGCAGGCTCTTCCTGCGCGAGGGCCATCCGGTGCTGTGGTCGCTGGACGAACGGCGCACCGAGGGCCTGGTCCTCGACCTGCCGTACTGGGAGCAGCCGGAGCCGATGGTCTGGCAGGAGGGCGGGACCTACGTCAGCACGGACGTCGAGTTCACCACCACCGTCTCCCATGAGTGGAATCACGGCCTGGGCGAGATCGTGACGGCGCTGCTCGACCGGGGCATGCGGCTGACCATGTTGGTCGAGCACGACAGCGTCCCCTGGGAGGCGCTGCCGGGACGCATGACGCGCGACGACCTCGGCGAGTACCGGCTCGCCGAACGCCCGGAGCGGATGCCGATGAGCTACACGCTGCAGGCGACCCTGGAGTGATCAGGCAGTGGGGGTTTCGGCGGGCGCGGTGAACTGGCTGACGTAGAGGTCGTGGTAGACGCCGCCGGCGGCCAACAGCCCCTCGTGGGTGCCGCGCTCGACGACGTCCCCGTGGTCCATTACCAGGATCACATCGGCGTTCTGGATCGTGGACAGCCGGTGGGCGATGACGAAACTCGTTCTCCCGGAGCGCAACCTGGCCATCGCCTGCTGCACGAGCACCTCGGTGCGGGTGTCGACGGAGCTGGTCGCCTCGTCGAGGATCAGGATCGGCGGGTCGGCGAGGAACGCCCGGGCGATGGTGAGCAGCTGCCTCTCACCGCTGGACAGGTTGGAGGCCTCGTCGTCCAGCACGGTGTCGTAGCCGTCGGGCAGGGTGCGCACCAGGTGGTCCACGTGGGCGGCCTCGGCCGCCCGGCGCACGGCCTCGTCGTCGGCGTGGGCCTCGGCTTCGGTGCGGGCGTCGGCCGTGGCGGCCTCGAAGCGGCGGGTGTCGCCGTAGCGGATGTTGTCGGCGATGGTGCCGCCGAACAGCCAGGCGTCCTGCAGCACCATGCCGAAGTTGCGGCGCAGTTCCTCCCGGCGCATCCGGCGGATGTCCACGCCGTCGAGCCGGATGGTGCCGCCGTCCAGCTCGTAGAACCGCATCAGCAGGTTGACCAGCGTGGTCTTCCCGGCGCCCGTGGGGCCCACGACGGCCACCGTCTGACCGGGTCTGGCCTCCAGCGACAGGTCCGTGATCAGCGGCGTGTCCGGGCTGTAGCCGAACGCGATGTGGTCGAACTCGACGTGCCCCCGGACCCGTAGCGCCGGCGTCGCGTCCAGGGGGTCGGGCTCCTCCTCCGGTTCGTCCAGGAGCTCGAAAACCCTTTCGGCCGAGGCGATCCCGGACTGCACCATGTTCGCCATGCCCGCCAGCTGGGCGATCGGCATGGTGAACTGTCGGGAGTACTGGATGAACGCCTGCACCTCGCCGAGGGACATCCCGCCCGTGGAGATCCGCAGCGCGCCGATGACGGCGATGGCGACGTAGCCCAGGTTCCCGAGCACGTTGGTCGCCGGCATGATGACGCCGCTCACGAACTGCGCCCTCAGGCTGGTGGCGTACATCTTCTCGTTCGACTCGGTGAACGTCGCGATCGCCTGCTCGCGCCGTCCGTAGACGGCGACCAGCTCGTGCCCGGAGAACATCTCCTCGACGTGGCCGTTGAGCCGGCCGGTCCACATCCACTGCGCGGTGAACTGGGGACGCGAACGCCGGGCCACCAGGACCGTCACGATCACCGACAGCGGCACGGTCACCAACGCGACCAGGGCCAGCAACGGGCTGATCCAGAGCATCACGGCGAGGATGCCGAGGACCATCGCGGTCGAGGTGATCGCCTGCGTCAGGGTCTGCTGCAGCGTTGTGGTGATGTTGTCGATGTCGTTGGTGACCCGGCTCAGCACGTCGCCGCGCGGGTGGGAGTCGAAGTACCGCAACGGCAGCCGGCCCAGCTTGAGGTCGACCTGCTCGCGCAGCGCGTAGACGGAGCGCTGGGTGACGCCGGCCATGACGTAGGCCTGCGCCCAGCCGAACAGGGCCGCCAGCGCGTACACCCCGACCACGACCAGCAGGGCGCGGGCCAACGCGCCGAGATCGACGCCCACCCCCGGGACGACGTCCATGGCCGACAGCATGTCCGCCAGCCGGTCCTGCCCCGCCCCGCGCAGCCCAGCGACGGCCTGCGCCTTGGTCACCCCCGGCGAGAACTGCGCGCCGACCACGCCCCGGAAGACCACGTCGGTGGCGTTGCCCAGCAGCTTGGGCCCGGCCACCGAGAACCCCACGCCGACCAGCGCCATGACCACGACGCCCACCAGCCGGAACCGGTCGGGGTGCAGCAGCGCGAACAGCCGGCGGAAGGCCTCACGGGAGTTCTGGGGCTTGTCCACCGGCATGCCCATGCCGCCGCGCATGAACGGGTGGCCGCCGCCCGGACCCGCGGGGCCGGGGCGTCGCGCCGCGGTCGCCGGGCCGGGACGCTGCATCGCGCTCACGCCGCCTCCGCATCCCGCAGCTGGGAGGCCACGATCTCCTGGTAGGTCTCACATTCGGCGAGCAACTCCTCGTGCCGGCCGGCACCGACCACGCGACCGCCGTCCAGCACCACGATGTGGTCGGCGTTCAGGATGGTGCTGACCCGTTGCGCCACGATCACGACGGCGGCCTGGCGGGTCTCGCCGGCGAGCGCGGCGCGCAACCGGGCGTCGGTGCCGAAGTCGAGGGCGGAGAAGCTGTCGTCGAACAGGTAGACCCGGGGACGGCGCACCAGCGCCCGGGCGATCGCCAACCGCTGACGTTGTCCGCCGGAGAAGTTCGCCCCGCCCTGCTCGACCGTGGCGGCCAACCCTTCGGGCAGCTCCCGGACGAAGTCGTCGGCCTGGGCGACCTCGAGCGCGTGCCACAGCTCGTCCTCGGTGGCATCGGCCTTGCCGAAGCGCAGGTTGTCGGCCACGGTGCCGGAGAACAGGAACGCCCGCTGCGGCACCAGACCGAGCCGGGACCACAACTGCTCGCGGGGCAGTTCGCGGATGTCGACGCCCTCGAAGCGCACCGCGCCGGCCGTGACGTCGTACAGCCGCGGGATCAGGTTGAGCACCGTGGTCTTTCCCGAGCCGGTGCCGCCGACGATGGCCGTGATCTGCCCGAGCCGGACGGTCAGGTCGAGGTCGCGCAGGACGGCGTCCTCGGCGCCCGGGTAGCGGAAGTCGACCCCGTCGAGCTCGACCAGGACGTCACCGACCTCGCGGGCCCGGACGGCCCATTCGGCGGGCTCGGGCGGGTCGAGGATCTCCGGCTCGGTGTCCAGCACCTCGCCGATCCGCTCGGCCGAGGCGGCGGCCCGCGGCACCATGGCGATCAGCATCACGGCCATCAGCACCGAGAACAGGATCTGCATCATGTAGCTGATGAACGCCGCCAGGGTGCCGATCTGCATGTCGCCGTTGCTGATCAGGTAGCCGCCGTAGCCGACGACGCCGACGCTGGCCAGGTTGATCACGAACATCAGGGCGGGCATGGTGAAGGCCAGCAGCCGGGCCACCGACAACTGGGTCGAGGTGAGATCGGCGTTGGCGGCGGCGAAACGGGCCTGCTCGTGATCGGTCCGGACGAAGGCGCGGACGACGCGGATGCCCGTCAGGTTCTCCCGCAGCACCTGGTTGATGGCGTCGATCTTCTTCTGGACGACGCGGAACAGCGGCAGCGCCCGGCTCATGGTGAAGCCGACGATGGCGACCATCAGCGGCACGATGACGAGCAGCAGCATCGACAGCCGGGCGTTCTGGCGGACCGCCATGATCACGCCGCCGACGACGGTGATCGGGGCCATCACCATGAGGTTGAGCCCCATCAGCACGAGCATCTGGAACTGCTGCACGTCGTTGGTGGTCCGGGTGATCAGGGACGGGGCGCCGAAGCTGGTCACCTCGCGCAGCGAGAACTGCTCGACGGTGCCGAACAGGGCGGCGCGGATGTCGCGGCCCACGGACATGGCGGTCCGGGCGCTCAGGTAGGTGGCCAGGATCGCGGCGGCCCCGACGGCCACCGAGATGGCGAGCATGACCCCGCCCAGGCGCACGATGTGGCCCGTGTCGCCGCGCAGCACGCCGTCGTTGACGATGTCGGCATACAGCGTGGGCAGCGCCAGGGCGGCGATGGCCTGCAGCAGCAGGAGCACCAGGACGACGCCGATGAGCGCGCGGTAGGGCGGCAGGAACCGCCTCAGGAGTGCTGTCACCGGGCCATCATCACCCATCCTCGGCGGTCGGATCTCGTTCGTGCCCGTCCCGCCCGGCCGATCGAGCCACCGGCCCCTTGTGGGGTCGCCGCGGCGGGGCGAAGACTGGGCGATGCGGTGGCCGCCGCCGACCGCCGTCCCTAACTCGACGTGCTCCTGGTCCACGGCCGCGACGACACGCTGGTGCCGACCGACTTCACCGAGCGTTTCGCCGACGCGCTGCGCGCCGGCGGGCACCGGGTCGAGGTCGAGTTCCCGCAGGGCGTCGACCACGCCTCGGGGTACTCCGCGGCGGTGGCCGGGCCGATCGTCGCCGGCTGGCTCGGGATCGGCTAGGCCTTCGGTCAGGTCACGTCCCGGTATCCGTGCTCGTCACCCAGTGCGAGGCAGTCCGCGAGCGGCAGCACGCCGTCCGAGGTGGCGGCCGA
>CAYYCE010000181.1:1971-6408 GCA_964469635.1 uncultured Kineosporiaceae bacterium | reverse complement strand
AGCGCGGTGGGGCAGCCGGTGGGGTGGCCGAGCAGCTCACTCCGCCCCCGGACCACCGTTCTCGTCGTCGCCTGCGCTCGCCCGGCCGACCGGCGAGGATTGGAGACGATCTTTCCGGCGCAGGTCGCGCGTGCTCGCCGGGGGATCTGCCCGTCGCGGTTCTGCTGGCCGACGTCGACCACGTCAAGCAGATCAACGACCAGTACGGCCACCTGACCGGCGACGAGGTTCTCCCCCACCGCTCGAGCGCGAGGAGCTCGTCGACGCCGCCCGCCCCGGTGGGCGATCCGGGCCCCGGCCCAACGACTCGAGCACCGCCACGTCCAAGCGCACCGTTCTCAGAGGCCGTCGAGCAGCCGTTGCCGCCAGGCCTCGGTCTCGGCGACCTGGTTGAAGGTGAACACGTGCAGCCCGACCACCCCGTACTGCTGCGCACCGACCTCGCCGGCCACCGCGGAGATCAGCCGCTCCGGAGAGTAGCCGGGGGTGGTGAGCCTGGCGGCCCAGCCCTTGTGCTTCGACAGGAATCGGGTCGACTCCCCCACGCCGATCTTGGTCGCCATGGTCAGCAGCTTGGTGGTCTCGACCGGCCCAGCGACCCCGACCTTGATCGGCAGCGTGATCCCCCGGCGGCGCACACGTTTGACCCAGTCGCAGATCCGGTGGGCGTCGAAGCACATGTTCGAGATGACGCACGTGGCGTGGGAGCGCTTGTCCCACATCGCCTGCACGGTGACGTCGTCGTCGATCGCCGGGTGCCTCTCGGGATAGCCGGTGATGCCCACCTCGGGGATCGGATCGCCCATCCGGCCGAGGGCCTGCAGCCCGGGCAGCGCGGCGTCCCAGCTCCCGGCCGGCGGATCGGCATCCCCCGCCGGCATGAAGATCTCGGTGATCCCGGCCCTCTTCAGCCGATCCACGATCTCGGCGAGGTGGTCCTCCGAACGCACCAGTCGGGCCGCGATGTGGGGTACCACCGTGTACCCGTGCCCGGTGAGACGTTCGGCGAGGTCCAGCGTCGGATCCAGTCCCTTCACCGGCGACGCTGTCACCGTGAGGGTGATCTGCCTGGGGACGGCGTCGAGCACCTTGGCCTCGATCGTGGCCGTCGGCAGGACCTCGTATCTGGCCGCCTGCAGTAGCCGGCCGAGAGCCTCGCGATTGCGTCCGGGCAGAAATCGTCTCATCCGGTACCTCCCTCGGTCATGGGACTCTCGCCGTGGCGGTAGTACGGGGTGTACTGCGGCGCGAGCGGCTCGACGCCGAGGATCAGGTCGGCGGCCTTCTCGGCCAGCATCATCACCGGCGCGTAGATGTTGCCGTTGGTCACGTACGGCATGGCCGAGGCGTCCACCACGCGCAGGCCCTCGACCTCGTGCACCGCCATGGTGAGCGGGTCGATCACGGCGTCCTCGCCGATGCCCATCTTCGCGGTGCACGAGGGATGCAGCGCGGTCTCGGCGTCGCGACCCACCCAGTCCAGGACCTGTTCCGGGGTGCTCACCGACGGCCCGGGCGAGATCTCGCCGCCGTTGAACGGCGCCATGGCGGGACGGCTCATGATGTGGCGGGTGACCTCGATCGTCTCCAGCCACTCCCGCCGGTCCTGCTCGGTGGACAGGTAGTTGAACAGCATCCCCGGCTTGACGCCCGGATCGGCGCTGCGCAGCCGCACCCGGCCCCGGGCGTCGGAGTACATCGGTCCGACGTGCACCTGGTAGCCGTGGCCGCCGGGGGGCTGCGAACCGTCGTAGCGGATGGCGATCGGCAGGAAGTGGAACATCAGGTTCGGGTAGGCCACCTCGTCGTTGCTCCGGACGAAGCCGCCGCCCTCGAAGTGATTGGTGGCGCCGGGGCCGGTGCGTCCGAAGAGCCATTCGGCCCCGACGATCGGCTTGTACCGATGGGCCAGGTAAGGCTGCATCGTGACCGGCTGCAGCGAGGTGTGCTGCACATAGACCTCGAGGTGGTCCTGGAGGTTCGCCCCGACACCGACCCGGTGGGCCACCACGTCGATCCCCAACGGCCGCAACAGGTCCGCGTCGCCGATGCCCGACAGTTGCAGCAGGTGCGGAGTGTTGATCGCGCCACCGGCCAGGATCACCTCACCGGCTTCGATCCGCTGGGTGCCGCGGCGCAGCCGGCCCAGCGGTCCCGCGGTGGTCACCTCGACGCCGACGGCGCGCCGTCCGGCGAACACCACCCTGGTGACGAAGGCGCTGGTGCGGATCGTCAGGTTCGGTCGCGAGGCCACCGGGTGCAGGTAGGCCCGTGAGGCCGACAGCCGGCGGCCGCGGTGGACGTTACGGTCGAAGGCGGCGAACCCCTCCTGGCGATAGCCGTTGACGTCGGGGGTGAGCGGGTGGCCGGCCTCCTGGGCCGCCTCGAAGAAGGCCCCGAACAGCGGGTTGGCGGCCGGGCCCCGTTCGAGCGTCAGCGGTCCCGAGCGACCACGCCAGTGATCGTCGGGCGCGGCGGCCAGACAGTTCTCCATCCGCCGGAAGTACGGCAGGCAGTGCGCGAAGTCCCAGCTCTGCATGCCCTCGTCGGCGGCCCAGCGCTCGTAGTCCATGGGATTGCCGCGCTGGAAGATCATGCCGTTGATCGAGCTCGAGCCCCCGAGCACCTTGCCCCGGGCGTGGTAGATCCGCCGGCCGTTCATGTGGGGTTCGGGATCGGTCTCGTACTTCCAGTCGTACAGCGGACTGCCGATCGGGTAGGTCAGAGCGGCGGGCATGTGGATGAACACGTCGAAGGGGTAGTCGCGTCGTCCGGCCTCGAGCACCAGGACCGTTCGGGTGCCGTCGGCGCTGAGCCGGTTGGCCACCACCGCCCCGGCCGAACCGCCGCCGACGATGACGTGGTCGTATCGCTGTGGCATGTGCACCTCGCGGGTAGTTCGTCCGGGAATCGTAGCGACATGCGGAACGCGTTGCACATAGCGCTACAACAGGTTCCCGGCGGCGCCGACCGTCTAGGTTGGACCGAGCACCGCCGAGAGGGGCCAGTCGTCATGGTCGGGGTCAAGCCACGCCGATACAGCGCCGGGATCATGCTCTTCCGACGTCCCGGCGGTCGGATTCAGGTACTGCTGGGGCACATGGGCGGTCCGCTGTGGCAGCGCCGCGACGTCGGTGCCTGGAGCATTCCCAAGGGCGGCTACGAGGACGGCGAGGACCCGATCGGGGCGGCCCGCCGGGAGTACGCGGAGGAGGTCGGCAACCCACTGCCCGCGGGCGAGCTGATCCCGCTCGGCGCCGTGGTGCAGGCGAACAACAAACAGGTCATGGCCTGGGCGGTCGAGGGCGACCTCGACCCGGGCGCGGCCGTGAGCAACACCTTCCAACTGGAGTGGCCGCCCCGCTCGGGCCGGATGCAGACCTTCCCCGAGTTCGACCGGGTGGCCTGGTTCGACGCCGACGACGCCCGGAGGCGGATCGTGGCGGCCCAGGCCGCCTTCGTCGACCGGCTCGAGGCCGCACTCGGGTGATCAGCCGGTGAGCCAGCGCCGCACGGCGGGGTCGCAGGCCACCGCCCACGCCCTGGCGAAGTCGTCCTCGGTGTCGGCGCCGCGGACCTGTTCGAGCGCGTGCAGGCGGCCGTAGCAGAACGCCGACTCCCCGGCGGCCTCGGCGTCGGCGGCCAGCGCCAGCAGATGCTCGCGCACCACGACCGAGTCCTGGTGCTCCCCCAGCGCGCTCTGCAGGTCCGCCATCGCCTCGGCGTACCGGCGGGCGGGGGCGCCGAAGGCGGGCGACAGCGCCTCCCCCGCGTACCGGGCACGTTTGGCCGTCTTGCGGATCTCGTGCAGTTGCAGGTCGCGGTCGGAGCGATCGGACAGTGTGGCCAGGTGCTCGTGCAACCGGTGCACCCGGCGCCAGGTGCGCCGGACGAACCGGACCAGTTCCTCGACCGGCAGCGGCGCGGCGTCCTCGGCCAGCGGCGGGTCGGTGACCAGGGCGTCCAGGGCGTCCAGCAGCGCGTAGTAGCGCTCGGTGTCCAACTGCGCGACGCCGTGCCGGTGCGCGCTGCGGTATCGAGCGGTCAGGGTGGTCCGGATCCGCGAGGCGACGGGCCCGCGGCGCAGCGCCGGCGGTTCGGCGGCCACCTGTTCCAGGAGGTGATCGCGCACCACCTCGACATCCCGGGCCTCACCGAGTTCGGCGCCCAGCCACTGCAGCTCCTGGCGGATCGGATCGGTGACCGAACGGTCGAACAGCGGCCGGAACGTCGCCAGCGCGCTGCGCACCCGGCGCGAGGCCACCCGCATCTGGTGCACGGCGTCCGGGGCGTCCGCGCCAGAAGCCGGGCTGCGCACCAGCAAGCGGAGCTGTCCTGGCGATACCCCCGACGCGAGCAGATGCCTGACCAGCGCTCCCCCGACGAACCCCGGCCCCGGTGATGAAAATCCGCCGCTCCCTCATCCGGGAAAGACGC
>CAYYCE010000181.1:0-1961 GCA_964469635.1 uncultured Kineosporiaceae bacterium | reverse complement strand
GTCCGGGGCGTCAACCCGCACCAGCGGGTCGTGGGCCTCCAGCCGAGCCACCTCCCCCGCCAGGTAGGCGAGCACGACGCCGACCGCATCGGCCGGCCCGAACCGGCCCGGCGGATCCACCGGGGGCGGGGGCGTCTCGGCCAGCCGCGCCGACAGCGTCTGGGTCAGCTTCGACACGCTCCCGCTCGGAGCGGCCCCCGCGGCACGCAGCCGGCCGGCCAGCGTCGTGAGCAGGTCCGCGTCCCCGGCCACGAGCTCGACCTCGAGCTCGTGCCACGTCGAGGCGTCCCGCACCTCGCCGTCGACCGTCAGCGCGACCGCGTCCACGTCGTCCAGCATGACCTCGGCCAGGACGGCGCCGGAGGCATCGCGCAGCGCCCGCACGGTCCGCCGCGTCGAGATCCGGGCGATCGGCGCCAACGCATCGCCGCGGGCGTGCACCGCCACCGCTCTGCGGACCGCGGCGGGGATCCGCGTCACCGAGCCGCTGAGCGGGTGCTGCAGCTCGTCGCGACCCCCGTCGGGCAGCGGTCGCTTGAGGTGCCAACCGGCGTCCGGGCCGCCGGTGCGCCGGCGCAGCACCCACCGGTGCGCCAGCAGCCGCAGCCCGGCCGTGTCCAGGTAGGTCGCCTCGAGCTGGTGGACGACGGGCTCGTCGATGCTCGCCACCGCCTCGAGGCCGGTCAGATCGGGCCAGTCGAATCCGGCGGGGACCGTGAACTTCCGCTCGATCTCGACGGTGTGCTTCAACTGGTCCTTGCCCGCCCGCTTCGCCCTTTTGGCCATGGTCCAGTATCGGGCAGCGGAGGGGCTCCCATGAGACGACCCCGGTCATAACCGCCGCCGGCGTGGCAGGCTGTGCCGGTGAGTCCCGCACACCGCGACCCGGTCGAGGACCTGCGCCGGATCGCGTTCCTCCTGGAGCGCTCGCTCGAGTCCACGTACCGGGTCAAGGCGTTCCGGACGGCGGCGGCGGCCCTGGCGGCGCTGCCACCCGAGGACGTCGTGCTGCTCGCCCGCTCCGGGGCGCTACGGGACGTCAAGGGCATCGGGGAGCGGACGGCGACGGTGGTCGAGCAGTCGGTCGCCGGGGCCGAGCCCGAGTACCTGACCGAGCTCGCCGAACGCACCGCAGGACGGCTGGCCGACGCCGGCGACGGGTTGCGGGCGGCCCTGCGGGGTGATCTGCACTCGCACTCGGACTGGTCCGACGGGGGGTCCCCGATCGCCGAGATGGCCCGCACCGCGGCGGAGCTCGGCCACGACTACCTTGCGCTGACCGATCACTCCCCGCGGCTGCGGGTGGCGAACGGGCTGAGCCCGCAGCGGTTGCGCCGCCAACTCGACGTGATCTCCCGGCTCAACGCCGAGCCCGCCGAGACCCGGGGGACAACCCACCCGTTCCGGCTGCTCACCGGGATCGAGGTCGACATCCTGGCGGACGGCTCGCTGGACCAGACCGACGAGCTGCTGGACGCCCTGGACGTGGTGGTCTCGAGCGTGCACTCCGATCTGCGGATGCCTTCGGCGCCGATGACCGCGCGCATGATCGCCGCCGTCCGCGACCCGCGCACCGACGTGCTCGGTCACTGCACCGGCCGCTACGTCATGGATCGCCGCTACGGCGACTCCTCGCTCACCGGCCGGACCCGCAGCGGGAAGGCGCGACCACCGTCCAGCTTCGACGCCGCCGCCGAGCTCGCCGCCTGCGCCGAGGCGGGGGTGGCCGTCGAGATCAACTCCCGCCCCGAGCGGCTCGACCCGCCGCGCGCCCTGCTGCGCACGGCGATGGCCGAGGGCTGCCTGTTCGCGATCGACACCGACGCCCACGCCCCCGGCCAGCTCGACTGGCAGCTGATCGGCTGCGATCGGGCCGCCGAGTGCGGCGTCCCGGCGTCCTCGGTGGTCAACACCTGGCCGCCGGCCGACCTGCTGGCCTGGACCGCCGACCACTCCCACCG
>CAYYCE010000180.1:0-6418 GCA_964469635.1 uncultured Kineosporiaceae bacterium | reverse complement strand
CGTGCTGCACCTCTGAGGACTGGGCCGCGGCGCCGTTGGCGGCGCGGCGCAGGGCGCGGATGTAGTTGCCGATGAAGCCCGACACCTCCACCAGTTCCGTGGCGGTGTGCACATCGATGCGCTTGTGGCCTTCCACCTTGCGGATCAGGTCCAGGCACTGGACGTTGCCGCTGCCCTCCCAGATCGCGTTGATCGGCGATTCCCGGAACAGCCGCGGCATGATGGTCTCCTCCATCACCGCCGAGCCGCCGATGCACTCCATCGCCTCGTAGGCGTGGCCCGGGGTGCGCTTGCAGATCCAGTACTTCCCGATCGCGGTGCCGAGCCTGACCAGCGCGGCCTCGGCGGCGTCACCGCCGTCCCGCCCGTCGAGCGCCGCGGCGATCCGCATCGCCAGCGCGGTGGCCGCCTCGCTCTCGATCGCCAGGTCGGCCAGCACGTTCTGCATCAGCGGCTGTCGCGCCAGGACGACGCCGAAGGCGGACCGATGGGCGCAGTGGTGGGCCGCCTGGGCCACCGCCTGGCGCATCCCGGCGGCCGAGCCGAGCATGCAGTCGAACCGGGTCATGGCGACCATGTCGATGATGGTCGCCACCCCCCGACCGACCTCGCCGACCCGCCAGGCCAGCGCTCCGCGCAGTTCGGTCTCGGAGGAGGCGTTCGAGACGTTTCCCATCTTGGGCTTGAGTCGCTGCAGCTGCAGCGGGTTCTTGGTGCCGTCGGGCCGCCAGCGGGGCAGCAGGAAGCAGGTCAACCCGCCGGGGGCCTGGGCGAGCACCAGGAAGGCGTCGCACATCGGGGCCGAGACGAAGTACTTGTGGCCGACCAGCTCGTAGGCCTCGCCCGCCCCCCGCCAGGACGCCGGGGCGTCCGGACCGAGCGGGATCGCGCGGGTGGAGTTCGCCCGCACGTCCGAGCCGCCCTGCTTCTCGGTCATCGCCATGCCGACGGTGACCGCTGACTTCTGCTCGGCCGGGACGTTGCGCGGGTCGTAGGACCGCGCCGTGATCCGCGGCGCCCAGCCCTCGAACAGCTCGGGGGCATGGCGCAGCGTCGGGATCGCGGCCGAGGTCATCGTCACCGGGCACAGGTGCCCCGCCTCGACCTGGGACTGCATCAGGTAGCGCGCCGCCCGCAGCACGTGCGCCACGCCGTCCTCGCCCGCCCCGGCCGCCCAGTGCGAGGAGTGCAGGCCGTGCTCGGCGGAGGTGGCCATCAGCCGGTGGTAGGAGGGGTGATAGCGGACCAGGTCCACCCGGTGGCCGAAGCGGTCGTGGGGCTCGAACCGGGGCGGGTTGGCGTTGGCCTCGAAGCCCAGCTCCAGGTAGTCGGCGTCGCCGGTCATCGCCCCGAAGGCGCTCAGCCCCTCGTCGTGGCCGGCGCCGGCGTGGGCGTGCACCGCCTCGGTCAGCGCGGCGTCCGTGGTGTACGCGTCGTAGTCCGCCAGTGGCGGCGGCACGTTCTCGACCCGGTGGGTCACCGCGCCCCAGCGGTCGACGGCATGGGGGTCCTGGGGGTCCACCCTGTCGATGCTAGGTGCCCCGCGCCGAACAAGAACGCCGACCCGTTGCGAGGTGGTCCTCGAGCGGTACGGGCCGCACCGGGCACGGCGGCGGCGTGCGAGCATCCCTGGCATGGGCGGAACAGCGGGCGAGGCCATCGTCGAGACCTCGCGCAGCGCGGCGTCCGGCGGTGGGCGGTGGGCGGTCCACCCCAGCACGGTCGCAGGGGCAGGCCCGCTACCGCACGCCTTCGGCGAGCCGGGCCACCTCGGTCCGCAGCTCGCGGATCTCGGCGAGCAGTTCGTCCAGGCTCGCCCCGGTCTCGGCCTGTTCCTCGGCGTCCCGGGAGGTCTCGAGCCGGTCGACGAACCATGAGGCGATGGTGGCGGTGACGACCCCCAGCAGTGCGATCCCGGTGATCATCAATGCGGTGGCGACGATCCGGCCGGTGCCGGTCACGGGGTAGCGGTCGCCGTAGCCCACGGTGCTGACGGTGGCCATGGACCACCACAGCGCGTCCGGCACCGTGACGATGTTGGCGCCGGGGGCATCGCGCTCCACGTCGAGGACGGCCAGCGCCGCGATCAGACAGACCAACGCCGCCGAGGCCGCGACGGCCGCGGCGATCCGGCCGCCGAAGAACCGCGCGCCGTGCCCGCCCAGGATGCTGCGCATCAACAGGCTGCGCAGCACGGCGACCGGACGCAGCACCGGCATGGCCACGGCGAGCAGGTCCAGCCAGTGGGTCATCAGGTACCGGCCCCGGCGCCGGGCCAGCACGACCCGCACCGTGAGGTCGACGGCGAACATCGCCCAGACCACCACCTGCACCGCGCGACAGGCCCGATGCACCCAGGGCTCGGCTCCGGGGTGCAGGATCGGCGTCGCGTAGGCCACCAGGAAGGCCGCGGAGGCGACCATCATCGGCGTTTCGAGGGCGGCCTGCCACCGCTCCAGTCGGGTCCGCACAGCGGCCGGCGACAGAGGGTTCGAGGGTCCAACCATGGGCCGGCACGCTACCCGCGTCCCTGGAATCCGGTCATGCTGGGCCGATGCTGCGACGTCTGGCCCGCAACACCGCGCCCTTCGGGATGATCGTGATGGCCCTCGCCGCGGGGTGCTCCTCCGGAGGCGACCCGCTGGGGCGCATCCCCTCGCCGGTGCCCCCGTCGGCCGGCACCGCGGCTGTCGCCACCCCCGCCCTCGTGACGCCGGGCCGGTTCACCGCTCCCGCGCTGCGGGTCGAGCGCGTCGTCGGCGGCCTGGAGCACGGCTGGGACATCGGGTTCCTCCCCGACGGCAGGGCTCTGCTGACCCAGCGGCCGGGTCGGCTGACGCTGGTATCGGGTCTGCACCCGGGGGCGGTCGCCACCGACGTGGCCGCCGACCTGTCCGACCTCCTGGTGCGCGGCGAGGGCGGTCTGCTGGGCATGGTGATCCACCCCGACTTCGCGATCAGCCGGGAGTTCACCACCTGCCAGAACCACCAGGAGGGCGGCCGGCCCGTCGACATCCGGCTGGTCACCTGGCGACTGGCGGACGACGGCCGCTCGGCGCGGCGGGTCAAGGACCTGCTCACCGGACTGCCCACGGCCGACAGCGGCCGCCACTCGGGGTGCAGGCCCACCATCGCCGCCGACGGCGCGCTGCTGGTCGGCACGGGCGACACCGCGCGGGGGGATGTGCCCCAGGACCTCACCCGGCTCGGCGGCAAGGTGCTGCGGCTTGATCTGAAGACCGGGGAACCCCTGCCGGACAACCCCTTCGCCGATGCCGCGGATCTCCGGCAGCGCTACGTCTACAGCTACGGCCACCGGAACGTGCAGGGGGTGGCGGTGCAGCCGGGCACGGGCAGGGTCTTCACCGCCGAGCACGGTCCGACCTTCGACGACGAGGTCAACCTGAACCGCCCGGGGGCCAACTACGGCTGGGATCCCTCCCGGGGAGGCACGGTGGGCGGCTACGACGAGAGCGTGCCGATGACCGATCTGCAGCGGTTCCCGGACGCCGTGCCCGCGGTGTGGCAGACCGGCGAGACCACTCAGGCGCTGTGTGCCGCGGCGTTCCTGTCCGGGCCGTCCTGGGGCGACCTGGACGGCGTGCTCGTGGTCACCGCGCTCAAGGGTGCCAAGCTGGTGCTGCTCCGGCTGACAGCCGCCGGGGCGGTCTCGCAGATCGCCGTCCCGCCCGAGACCAACGGGCCCTACGGCCGGTTGCGGGCGGCGCGGCTCGGCCCGGACGGTGCCCTCTACGTCACGACCACGAACGGGGACGACGACGCCCTGCTGCGGATCACCCGTGCCTGAGCCACGCGGGTCCCGGGGATCCCACAGGATGCTCCGGCGGACCGGGGGCGTGCCCCGCGGTCCCCGCGCGCCGGACCTCAGGCCTTGGCGGACAGCGGCGGGACCCTTCGCTGCGGCACCCGGGGTGCCGACGGGTCGGCGTCCCGATGGTGGGCCGTCGGACTGCGCAGCAGCCACGGCCCCATGCGGTGGGCGGGCACGGGCACCGAGAAGAGGAACCCCTGGCCGAACCGGCAGCCGAGATCGCGCAGGGTGCGGGCCTGGGACCGGTTCTGGATCCCCTCGGCCACCACCGGCAGGTCCAGGTCGTGTCCGAGGGCGATCACACCGGCCACCAGTCGGCGCAGGCTCGGATCGCGTTCCAGGGTGTGCACCAGGGCCTTGTCCAGCTTCACGGCGTCCAGCGGGAGCCGGTGCAGCCGGCTCACCGAGGAGTAGCCGGCGCCGAAGTCGTCCAACCAGATCTGGACCCCCAGGGCCTGCAGCGAGCGCAGCACGGCGGCGGCGGCGTCCAGATCGTCCAGCAGCGCCTCCTCGGTGAGCTCCAGGATCAGGTTGCCCGGGGGCAGTCCGGACCGGTCCAGGGCCCGCGTCACCTGGCCGACGAAGGCCTCCTCGGTGATCTGGGACGGTGAGACGTTGACCGCGACCCGGACGGCGGAGGACAGGCCCTGGCGGCACCACCCGGCGAGGTCCTCGGTCGCCGAGTTCAGCATGTGCCCGGTCAGCTCGGGCAGCAGCCCCGCCCGGTGGACCACGGGCAGGAATTCCTCGGGAACCACGACGTGATCCCCCTGCCGCCATCGCGCCAGCGTCTCGACGGCCCAGACCCGGCCCCGCTCCAGATCGACGATCGGCTGGTAGTAGGGCACGATCTCGCCGGTGCGCAGCGCCCGTTCGGCCGCCGGCCGCAGCCGCCAGTCCTGGCTCTCGGGCAGGGTGAGCCCCGCGGAGTAGAACACCGAGCGCACGGTCGGGGTGCGCTTGGCGGTGTGCAACGCGGCGTTCAGATGCCCGAGCACCTCGTCCACGTCCGGGTCGCCCGACCGGTCGTCGAGTACGACGATCCCGATGCTCAGCGTCACGGCCAGTTCGGCCCCGGTCAGGGTGACGGGTTCGCCGGTCGCCCTGCGGATCGCCTCGACGACGGCGTGGGCCGTCCGCTCCGCCTGACACGGCAGCAGACCTGCCACCAGGACGGCGAACTCGTCGCCGCCCACCCGGGCCACGGACGCGTGGTCGGGGATCGAGTCGGACAGCCGCTGGTCCATCTCGACGAGCAGGCGGTCGCCGACGGCGTGGCCGAGCCCGTCGTTCACGCTGCCGAAAGCATCGATGTCGCACAGCAGGACCGCGACGGCCCGCCCGGTCTGCTCGCGCTGGGTGAGCACCGCCGCCAGCTGTTCGGTGAACCGGGCGCGACCGGCCCGGCCGGTGATCGGGTCGCGGCCCGCCGCGAGGCTGGTGGCCACGGCCAGGTTGTGCCGGCCCGACAGTTCGCGGTGGACCAGCGACGCGAGTACGGCCGCGACCATCAGCGCGTACGAACCGGGGTCGGGGGGCCAACCGCGCAGCCAGTGGACCGCCGATGTGGTCATCGCCGCCGCCAGGACGAGGTGGGGCAGCGTGACCAGCCGTGGACGCGCCGGCTGCGGTCCGCAGGCCAGCCCGTCGGGGACCGTCGCCGCGCCCAGGACGACGAAGGCGCCGGTCTCGATCAGCGGGAGCATCGCACCGAACGACCCGGCGTCGGGCCCGCCGTGGTCGCCGAGCACGATCTCGGTCAGCGCGAACGTCGCGATGCACCCGAGCGCCAGCAGCGGCGGCACCCGCCGGGCGGAACGCCGGCCCACCCACAGCAGCGCGGCGACGGCCACGGCGACGACGCCGATCCTTCCCCCCACCAGGCGCAGCTGGCTCAGAGACGACGGGGCGGCGGCGGAGCCGCGGTGCAGCATCACCACGCCCAGGGCCAGGATCGCACCGTCTGTGAGGTCGCGGCCTCCGGCGAGACGGGGGCCGCCGGACATCAGCCCGATCGCGACGACGGCGGCCAGCAGCACCGCGGCGCCCGGAGCGGGATCGAGGACGGTCCCCGCGGCGGGGTCGAGGAGGGCTGCCGGGCGGGCCGACAGCAGCGGCGCCAGGTGGGCCCCACCGAATCCGGCGGCCGCGATCGCCGCGAACAGCCAGCCGTACCGCAGGACGCCCCCGGAGCGGCCGACCGCGTCGAGGGCGAGCGCGGTGGCGACCGCACAGGTCACGGCGGGGACGGCGGCCGCGACCGCGCCGACCAGCGTCGGCGTCGTGCCGGTCAGGAGGCCGAGCATCACCAGGACCGTCCCGACGGCCCAGAGCACTCTCAGGAGGGTGACGGCATGATGCCGGGTGGTCAGCAGTCGAGCCGACGTCCCGACGGCTCTCTCGCGACCGCTCCGGTCGCGATCCCACTGGGGCATCCCAAGCCCTTCCGCTCGGTGGTGCGCGCGGTATCCAAGGGCCAGGGCGCCGACATTACGCCGTGTCCGTCACCTTTGGATGCTGAACGCGCCGAATCGTTCACACCGAGCAACGATCCCCGGGATCCGAAACCGCAGGGTGCGCCATGCT
>CAYYCE010000179.1:0-6441 GCA_964469635.1 uncultured Kineosporiaceae bacterium | reverse complement strand
GGCATCGGGTTGTGCGAGGCCGAGAGCACCACGCCGAGGTCCGCATCGGTGTCGGCGACCAGGGCGGCGACGGCCGGTGTCGGGATCACCCCGGCGTCGGCGACGTCCACGCCGGCACTGGCCAGCCCGGCCACCATCGCCGCGGACAGAAACTCCCCCGAGGCGCGACCGTCACGACCGATCACGGCCCTGGGCCGGTGGCCCTCGAACGCTCCCACCTCACCCAGCACGTGCGCGGCGGCCACAGCGAGGTCGAGCGCCACCTCGGCGGTGACGTCGCGATTGGCCAGTCCACGCACCCCGTCGGTGCCGAACAGCCGTCCCACGCGGAGGGCGCCTCAGCGCTTGCTGTACTGCGGCGCCTTGCGGGCCTTCTTCAGACCCGCCTTCTTGCGCTCCTTGACCCGGGCGTCGCGGGTCAGGAACCCGGCCTTCTTGAGGCCGGGCCGGTTGACGTCGGCGTCGATGACGTTGAGCGCCCGGGCCACGCCCAGACGCAGCGCACCCGCCTGGCCGGAGGAACCCCCGCCGTGGATGCGGGCGATGACGTCGAAGCGACCCTCGAGCTCGGTGATCCGGAACGGGTCGTTGACCAACTGCTGGTGCACCTTGTTCGGGAAGTAGGCCTCGAGGGTGCGACCGTTGATCTTCCATTGACCGGTGCCCGGAACCAACCGGACCCGGGCGATGGCCTCCTTGCGTCGACCCGTGGCCGCGCCCGGAGCCGAGATGCTGGACCCGCCGTTGCGCAGCTGCGGGGTGCTGGTGGTGTAGCTGCTGGGGGCGTCCGCACCGTCGGCGCTCTCGACGACTGCGCCGTCGGTCTCGGGGGGGGTCGTCTCGGGGGTGGTCTCGGCCACGGTTCTCCTGGTCCTTACTGGGCGACTTGAGTGATCTCGAACGGCGCGGGCTTCTGCGCCTGGTGCGGGTGCTCCGGCCCCGCGTAGACCTTCAGCTTGCTCAGCTGCGCCCGCCCGAGGGAGTTCTTGGGCAACATGCCGCGGATGGCCTTCTCGACGACCCGGTCGGGCCGCGCGGCGAGCAGATCGTCGTAGCGCACGGCGCTCAGCCCACCCGGGTAGCCCGAGTGGCGGTAGGCAAGCTTCTGCTCCCGCTTGTTCCCCGACAGGGCGACCTTCGCGGCGTTGACGATGATGACGAAGTCACCGGTGTCGAGGTGCGGGGCGAAGGTCGGCTTGTGCTTTCCGCGCAGCAGGGTGGCAGCCTGCGACGCGAGCCGACCGAGGACGACGTCGGTGGCGTCGATGACGTGCCAGCGACGCTCGACGTCACCGGGCTTCGGGGTGTACGTGCGCACGATCGTAACCTTCGTCCTCGTTCGGATGTCTGCGTGTCGATAGCGCCCTGGAAACGGCCCCAAGCCGGGCAGGAGGCGAATACCACAACGACCTAGAAGATTACCGGGGCGCCGTCAGGGGGTCAAAACGCGTGCTCGTGGTGCCGGTCCGGCGCGGTCGCCGCCACACGCAGGGTCAGCTTCTGGACTTCGACGGCGACGAAGACCACGCTCGAGGCGAGCAGGCAGACCACCAGCTCGACGAGGGTCAGCGGCTCGGTCGCGAAGACGTCGTTGAGCGCCGGGACGTAGAGGGTCGCCAGTTGCAGCACGAGGGTGCCCACGACCGTGGCCATCAGCCAGGTGTTCGAGCGCCAGCCCAGGGCGAACGCGGACCGCCGGGTCGAGCGCAGCGCCACCACGTTGCCGAGCTGGGAGAGCGTGAGCACGGTGAACACCATGCTCTGCCAGTGGGCGGCCGCGGCGATCGATGCGGCCTGGACCCCCAGGCAGACCCCGCCCATGAGCAGGCCGACCCACACGATGTACTGCCAGGTTCCCCCGGCGAAGACGCTCTCGGACGGCGGTCGCGGCCGCCGCCGCATCAGGTCGCCCTCGGCCTCCTCCCGGGCCAGCATGATCCCCGGCAGGCCGTCGGTGACCAGGTTGACCCACAGGATGTGGATCGGCAGCAGCGGCAACGGCAGACCGAGGAAGGGCGCCAGGAAGATCAACCAGAGCTCCCCGGCGTTGCTGGTCATCGTGTAGGTGACGAACTTGCGGATGTTGTCGTAGATCCGCCGGCCCTCGGCGATCGCGTGCACGATCGTGGCGAAGTCGTCGTCGAGCAGCACCATGGCCGAGGCATCGCGGGCCACGTCGGTGCCGCCCAGGCCCATGGCGACCCCGATGTCGGCGCGCTCGAGCGCCGGGGCGTCGTTGACGCCGTCCCCGGTCATCGCCACCAGCTCGCCGTCGGCCTGCAGGGCCTCGACGATGCGGATCTTCTGGGCGGGGTCCACCCGGGCATAGACCCGGACGCCGCGCACCCGCGCGGCCAGCTCGTCGTCCTCGAGCCGGGCCAGCTCGACCCCGGTGAGCACCCGGTCACCGGCGTCCTGGGCGGGCGGGCAGATCCCGAGGCGGGAGGCCACCGCCACCGCGGTCGCCGGGTGGTCACCGGTGATCATGACCGGGGTGATGCCGGCCTGCCGGCACCGCTCGACCGCGTCCCGGGCCTCGGCGCGCGGCGGGTCGAACAGGGCCACCAGACCCAGAACGGTGAGGTCCGTCTCCAGGTGCTCCGCGTCGGGGTGCTCGACGGCGGCGGGGTCGACGGTGGGTCGCTCGGCGATCGCGAGCACCCGCATCCCGTCGGCGGCCAGGTCACGCACCCGCTGCTCGACCCGGGCGCGGACGGCATCCGGCAGCCCCACACGCCCGTCGCCGGCGCGCATCCACCCTGCCCGGGCGAGCACGGCCTCGGGGGCCCCCTTGACGCAGGTCCCCGGCGTCCCCGTGTCGCCCTCGTGCACGGTGGTCATCAGCCGGCGATCGGAGTCGAACGGCAGCTCCGCCAGCCGCGGCCGGCGACGGTGCAGCCCGGGGACGTCGATCCCCTCCCGCAGCGCCGCCTCGACGAGGGCGACCTCGGTGGGCTCACCGACCACGGTGCCGTCGGCGCCCGGCCGGGCGTCGTTGCAGAGCACGGCGCACTCCAGCAGGTCGCGCCGGATCGCGTCGCGGTCGGCCGGCGAGTCACCGCGGAGTGGCCACACCGTCTCCACCCTCATCCGGTTCTCGGTCAGCGTTCCCGTCTTGTCCGAACAGATCGTCGTGATCGATCCCAGGGTCTCCACCGCGGGCAGCCGGCGGATCAGGGCGTGCCGGCCGACCATCCGATAGGCGCCGAGCGCCAGCGAGATCGCCACCATGGCGGGCAGTGCCTCGGGAATCGCCGCGACCGCCAGGCTGATCGCGGTGAGGAACATCAGGGCGGGCGGCTCACCGCGCAGCAGCCCCGCGACGAAGACCACCGCGCAGATGGCGATCACGATCAGGGCCAGCCTCGCGCCGAAGGCCGCCAGGCGGCGCTGCAGCGGGGTCTTGCGGGTGTCGGTGCCGCCGAGCAGCCGGGCGATGCCGCCGAGCTCGGTGTCCGCACCGGTGGCGACCGCGAGGCCGACGCCGCGGCCCGCGGCGACGGTGGTGCCCTTGAAGACCATGTTGCTGCGATCGGCGACCGGCAGGTCGCTCGCCTCCAGGGTCCCGGCGTGCTTCTCCACGGCGAGCGACTCACCCGTCAGGGCCGCCTCCTGCGTGGCCAGCCGGGCGGCCTCGACCAGCCGGACGTCGGCGGGGACGACGTTGCCCGCCTCGAGCAGGACGACGTCCCCCGGCACCACCTCGTGGGCGGGCACCTCGGTGGGAGCCCCGGCGCGCCGGACCATGGCGTTGGGCGCCGCCAGGCGCCGCAGTGCCCCCATCGCCCGTTCCGCCCGATACTCCTGGAGCACGCCGAGGACCGCGTTGAGCAGCACGATCACGACGATCGCCACGGTGTCGACGGCCTCGCCCACCAGCCCCGAGATGACCGCGGCCGTGAGCAACACGATGATCATGAAATCGGCGAGCTGGTCGACGACCATCCGGGCCACACCGCGCCGGCGGCCCTCGGGCAGCCGGTTCGGGCCGTACCGGAGCAGCGCCGCCTCGGCCGCGGCGGCGTCGAGTCCGGCATCGACGTCGGTGCCCAGCCGATCGGCGATCTCGGTCACCGGCCGACCGTGCCATTCGCGGGCACCGCCGTCGGCGACGCCCGTCCCGTCCTCTCGCCGTCGGCCCATCGCTCCGATCATCATCCCGATCCCGCACGTCCCCTCACGATCCTCGCGCCGCCGCGCGCGCCCGGGCGGTGACGTTGGTCGGCGCCTTGCGACTCAGCCGTCGCCGGGCGGGGCCACGAACAGGTTCACCATGTCCACCACCGGGGTGAACCCGATCCGCGCGTAGATCGCGTTCGACGTCGGATTGGCCTGGTCGGTGAACAGGCACACCCGCGCACCGGCATCCGACAACCGCCTCGTCACCGCGGCGACCGTGGTCGTGGCGTAGCCGTGGCCACGATGGCGGACGGGGGTGTAGACCGGACCGATCCGCGAGACGCCGAACTGCGGCGCGGACGCCGCGGTGAGGTGCACCGGCCGGCCGGTCGTGTCCCGCCACAGCCACACCTCGCCGCCGTCGATCCGGCGCAGGACGTCGTCCCGGGTCGACGCCACCCGCGGATGACCTCCCACCGCCCGCCCCGCCTGCGCGTCGGCGGCGACCGCGAAGTCGTCGAACCAGGCCAGCACCAGATCGGCGTCCCCGGGGCCGGCCCGGCGCATCGTGCCCGCCACGGCGGCGCCGAGGACGGCCGCCGCGGGGTCGGTCAGTTCGAACAGCCGCGTGTGCATCGCCTCGGCGGCCACACCCCCGGTGAGGGCGGCCAGCTCGCCGGCGCAGGCCCGCGCCGGTTCCAGCGCCCCGTTCACGCCGTAGCGGCCGCCGGGGACCGACTCGCCGCGCTCGTGCAGGCGCCGGGCGAGCTCGACCGCCGCCGCCGGGGGCATCGGGAGCAGGAACAGCGGGTGGGGAGGCTGGGGCGCCGTCCGCATGCCCACGCCCTCGATCCGGCCGTGCCGGTCCCGGACGACGACCCACCACCGGGGGTGCTGCGGCGGCGACGGCGCGCGGAGCTCCCGGTCGGTGACGGTGGCCACCACGCTGGCGACGACGGGGTCCACCGCGAGATGACCGCCCGCGGCGTCCAGGAAGGCGGCGGGATCGTCGTAGAAGTCGAATGTGCTCACCGGATCAGCCTCGCGCGCCGCAGCCCCTGTCCGCCAACCGATTTCGGACCGGCTCCCCGGGCCCACCCCGGGCCCGCGCCGGGCCCGTCAGCCGAGGTAGGGCCGGATCAACGCCAGGTCGGCCTCGCTCAACCGCTCGGACGCAGAGGCCAGCTGGTGCCAGTACGGATAGGCCAGGTGCGGCCGGCTGACCCGCTCCAGCCGGTCCACCTCCTCGGCGGTCAGCCCGAGTGAGGCGGCGGCCAGGTTGTCCTCCAACTGTTCCACGGTGCGCGCCCCGATGATCACCGTGGAGATCGCGGGACGGGTCGCCACCCAGGCCAGCGCCACCCGGGCCGCGGAGACCCCGTGCGCGGCGCCGATCTCCACCAGCACGTCGACGATGTCGTAGAGCTGCTCGGTGTCCGGCACCGGCGGCTCGCTCCACTCGGTCAGGTGTCGCGAGCCCTCGGACGGCGCGACGCCGCGGCGGTACCTGCCGCTCAACAGACCGCCGGCCAGCGGCGACCACACCAGCACGCCCAGCCCCTGATCGACGGCCATCGGCAGCAGCTCGCGCTCGGCGTCCCGGGTCTGCAGCGAGTAGTGGATCTGCTGAGACACATACGGCGCCAACCGGTCCCGCGCGGAGACTGCGAGCGACTTCATCACGTGCCAGGCGGAGAAGTTCGAGCAGCCGACGTAGCGCACCTTGCCCGAGCCCACCAGGTGGTCCAGCGCCGACAGGGTCTCCTCGACGGGAGTGCGGCCGTCCCACTCGTGCACCTGGTACAGGTCGATGTGGTCGGTGCCGAGCCGGCGAAGACTCGCCTCGCACGAGCGGATCAGGTGATGGCGGGACAACCCGGCGTCGTTCGGGCCGCGGCCCATCGCGAAACGCGCCTTGGTGGCGATCAGCGCGCCGTCCCGCCGCGCGCCGTCCAGCCCCGCCAACACCTCCCCGACGATCTCCTCCGAGCGCCCGTCGCTGTAGACGTCGGCGGTGTCGATCAGGTTCACCCCGGCGTCGAGGCAGGTCTCGACCATGCGCCGGGCGAGCGGGGTGTCCACCTCACCGGTGAGGGCGAACCTGCCACGGCCGCCGAACGTCATGGTTCCCAGGCTGAGCGCGGATACCCGCAGACCGGACCGTCCCAGGTGTCGATATTCCATGGCGGCCAACCTATCTCCGCGCGGCGACCCGCGCCACGACCGGCTCACGGCCACGTCGCGGGCCCTGTCGCGGCCTCAACGCTCGCGGGCCACCCTGGCCTCGTCCCAGACCGGCTCGGTCGAGTCGTGGACCTCTCC
>CAYYCE010000178.1:0-6483 GCA_964469635.1 uncultured Kineosporiaceae bacterium | reverse complement strand
AGGATCGGCGAGCCGGGGAAGAAGATCTCCCCTTCTCCGTATCCCCACACCTCGCCGTCGAAGCGGTAGTCCGCCAGCCACCGCAGCGTGGCCAGGTCGACCACGCGGTCGAGGGCGGCCAGATCCTCGTCGGTGAACCGGTAGTCGGCCAGGGTCTCCAGCAGCCGGCCGGTGCCGCCGACCACGCCATAACGCCGGCCGCCCGGCAACTGCCGGGCGAAGACCTCGAAGACGCAGCGACGGGAGGCGGCCCCGCTGCGCCGGGCGGCCTCGAGCATGGTCAACTCGTACCGGTCGGTCAGCAGCGCGGCGAGGTTCACCGGGTCAACCTAGTCGCCGGACCGAGGTGTGAGAGCGAACACGCTGGGTGTGAACCACGAGGGAAGGCCCGCGGGGCCTGGCTGGACCCCTCCAGCGTCAGGTCGCCGGTCCGCGCGACGCGCCGGGTGAACCGGAACCCGCGGCCGGGTCCACCTACAGTGGTGGCGTGTCCGTCGCGCCCGTCGAGCTGGAGCAGCCGGAGGTCCGGTCCGTCACGCAGCCGGACGCGCCATGGGTGACGATCGTCTGGAACGACCCGGTCAACCTGATGTCCTACGTCGCCCACGTCTTCCAGACCTACTTCGGCTACTCCAAGGCCAGGGCCACCGAGTTGATGATGGACGTCCACACCAAGGGCCGGGCGGTGGTCTCCAACGGCAGCCGGGACGAGATGGAGCGCGACACCACGGCCATGCACGAGTACGGCCTGTGGGCCACGTTCGCCAAGGACGACTGATCGTGTTCGCCCGCCCAACCCGGCCGTTCCAGCGCCACCGGCTCCGCAAGGGGTCGGTGTCCGTCCACCTGGCGGAGGCCGAGCGGGGCCTGGTGGCCACCCTGCTGGACGACGTCGCCACCCTGCTCGACCCCGACCCGTCGAGCTCCGACCCGCCTGAGCCCGAGAAGCCCGACCAGGCGGCGTCCGATCTCTGGGAGCGGCTCGAGGCCTCGATGCGGGTCGAGCCGCCGACGGACCCCGCCTTGGCCAGGCTGTTGCCCGACGGCAGCAAGGACGACCCCGAGGCCGCCCAGAGCTACCGCCGGCTCACCGAGCAGGGGTTGCGGGAGAGCAAACGGAGCGCGCTGCGGCGGGCCGCCACCGCGCTGCGCCGGGCCGACCCGGTGATGCTCGACGCGCAGGAGGCGCAGGCACTGTTGCGGGGGCTCACCGACGTCCGGCTGGTCCTGGCGGAGCGGATCGGGCTGCATACCGACGAGGACGCGACGATGCTGCACGAGTACCTCATGGTGCTGACCGCCCGCCGCGACGAGGAGCAGCACCCGCTGTCCGAGCCGGAGGGCCACTGGGCGGGGCTCGCCTCGCTCTACGAGGCGCTCACCTGGTGGCAGGAGGAACTGGTCGCCGCCGTCCGCTGAACCGCCGCCGAAGCCCCGTCCGGACGCCGCCCGGTCCGGCCGTGTCCGACCCGGTCGTAACCGAACTGTTCCTTGCCCGCCACGCATGCCTGCCGTGTACCTTGCGGCCAGACCCCCCGGTGACCGGACGCGGTCACGGCAGGGTGGCAAGGAGTGGACGTGAGCGGACGCGAGGCAGCCGCGGCGGTGGGCCTGCGCGGGCTGCGCAAGGAGTTCTCCGTCGCCCGCCGCGGCCGTGGCCGGCGCTCCGCCGATCAGAGCGAGAGCACCGTCGCGGTCGACGGGATCGACCTGGACATCGCCGAGGCCGAGTTCGTCACCCTGCTCGGTCCGTCCGGCTCGGGCAAGACCACGGTGCTGCGCCTGATCGCCGGATTCGAGCGGCCCACCGCCGGGCAGGTCCTCCTGCGTGGACGCGACGTCACCGCGCTTGCGCCGTTCGAGCGCGAGGTCAACACCGTCTTCCAGGACTACGCCCTGTTCCCGCACCTGAGCGTGCTGCGCAACGTCGAGTACGGCCTGCGGGTCGCAAAGGTCCCGGTGACCCAGGCCCGGCAGCGGGCTCTGGCGGCCTTGGCCGCCGTGCGGCTCGAGGGCTTCGAGCAGCGCTCGCCGTCCCAGCTCTCCGGTGGTCAGCGGCAGCGGGTGGCACTGGCCCGGGCCCTGGTCAACCGGCCCGCCGTGCTGCTGCTCGACGAGCCCCTGGGCGCCCTCGACCGTGCTCTGCGCGAGCAGATGCAGGTCGAGCTCAAGGCGATCCAGCGCCAGGTCGGCATCACCTTCGTCTTCGTCACCCATGACCAGGAGGAGGCGCTGACCATGTCCGACCGGATCGTGGTGTTCGACCGCGGCCGGATCGAGCAGATCGGCACCCCGGCCGAGGTCTACGAGCGCCCGGCGAGCGAGTTCGTCGCCTCGTTCGTGGGCACCTCGAACCTGCTCCAGCCGGAGGTCGCCGAGCGGGTCCTCGGCCTGTCCGGGCTGTACTCGATCCGTCCGGAGAAGATCCACGTCCTGGACGAGACGGGCTCGGTGGAGGACGGCGCGCGAGGCGCCGCGGGAACCGTGGCCGAGGTGGTCTACGCCGGAGCGGGCACCCGGTTCGTCGTCGACCTGGACGCCGGTGGGCGACTGGTCGCCCTGCAGCAGAACGCCCGGATCTCCTCGATGGACGTGCTGGCCCACCGCGGCCGCCGCGTCCTGTTGAGCTGGCGCCGCGAACACGAGTTCGCGGTGACCCCACCTCCCGCCTGAACGTCCCCACCCACCGAAGGAGACCGACCGTGTCCAGGACCAGATTGCGCCTCGCCTCGATCGCCGGGGCGGCGGCGGTGACGCTCCTGCTGGCCGCCTGCGGCGGCGGCAGCGACTCGGGTTCCTCCGCCGGCTCCGCGGCCGACGGGCCCCCGGGCGGTACCGCCTACGCGGGCCCCGTCGGTGACGGTGAGGGCACCCTCAACGTGCTCGCGTGGCCGGGGTACGCCGAGGACGGCTCCACCGACCCGAACATCGACTGGGTGACCCCGTTCGAGAAGGACACCGGCTGCCAGGTGAACGTCAAGACGTTCGCCACCTCCAACGAGGCGGTGCAACTGTTCTCAGGAGGCGGCTACGACGTGGTCTCGGCCTCCGGCGACGCCTCGCTGCGCCTCGTCTACGGCGGCCTGGTGCAGCCGGTGAACGCCGACCTGGTGCCCAGCTACGCCGACATCTTCGCCGATCTGAAGGACAAGCCGTGGAACTCGGTCGACGGCACCCTCTACGGCATCCCGCACGGCCGGGGCGCCAACCTGCTGCTGTACAACGAGGCCGCCTACCCGACCGCGCCGGACTCCTGGAAGGACATGTGGGACGCCGACAGCCCGGCCAAGGGGAAGATCAGCCCCTACGACGACGCGATCTACATCGCCGACGCCGCGGTCTACCTCATGGCCACCCGGCCGGACCTGGGCATCGCCAATCCCTACGCCCTGGACAGGACCCAGTTCGACGCCGCGATCGCGCTGCTCGAGCAGCAGAAGCCCATGGTGGCCGAGTACTGGGGTGACATCACCAAGCAGGGGACGGCGCTGGCCTCGGGCACGGTGCTGCAGTCGCAGGGCTGGCAGGTGACGGCCAACCTGGCCAACGCGGATGGCGAGAAGGTCGGCACGGTCAAGCCGAAGGAGGGCACCACCGGCTGGTCGGACACCTGGATGGTCGCCAAGGACACCCAGAACATCAACTGCGCCTACAAGTGGCTCGACCACATCGCCTCGGCCGCGGTCAACGCCCAGATCGCCGAGTACTTCGGCGAGGCGCCGGCGAATGCGAAGTCGTGCGACCTGACCCTGGACAAGGAGCACTGCACCCAGTACCACGCGGCCGAGACCGACTACTGGAAGGACGTCTGGTACTGGACCACCCCGACCGAGAAGTGCCTGGACGGGCGGACCGACGTCACCTGCGTCGGCTACGACGAATGGGTCAAGGCCTGGTCGGCGCTGCGGGCCTGAGCCGGACGCCGCGGATGTCGTCGGGGTCGTCGTGGCTCCACCGCCACGTCGGGGCGCGGCTGGCGCTGCTGCTGGCAGCGCCCCTGACCTGGCTGGTCGCGGTCTACCTGGCCCCGCTGGGGCTGCTGTTCCTGACCGCGTTCTGGCGGACCGACTCCTTCACGGGGTTGATCGAACGCCGGCTGACGGTGCGCAACATCGTGGACGTGTTCGGCGAGCCCGCCTACCTCGGCGTCCTCGTCCGGACCGTCGCGATCGCCCTGGCGGTCACCGTGATCTGCACCGTGATCGGGGTGCCGATGGCCCTGTTCATGGCCAAGGTGGCGGCTGCGCGCTGGCGGCCGGTGCTGCTGGCGCTGGTGCTGACCCCGCTGTGGGCCTCCTACCTGGTCAAGGTCTACGCCTGGCGCACCCTTCTGTCGGCCACCGGCGGGTTGGGCCTGGGCGCGGTGGTCGTCGTCCTGACCTACCTCTGGCTGCCCTACATGGTGCTGCCGCTGTACACGGGGCTGGCCGGCATGCGGCCCTCGCTGCTGGACGCCGCCGCCGACCTCGGCGCCCGCCCGTGGCGGACGGTGCGCACCGTCGTGCTGCCGCTGCTCGCGCCGTCCGTGGCGGCCGGCTCGATCTTCACCTTCTCGTTGAGCATGGGCGACTACATCACGGTGCAGTTGGTCGGCGGCACCACCCAGATGTTGGGCAACGTGGTGTACCAGAACTTCTCGACGAACCTGCCGTTCGCCGCGACCGTGGCCGCGCTCCCGGTGGTGGTCATGATCGGCTACCTGCTCGCCGCCCGCCGCAGCGGCGCGCTGGAGGAGCTGTGAGATCGCCGTGATCATGTCCCGGACGGCGCGGTGGTCCCTCGGCGCGGTGATGGCGGCCGGGCTGGCCTTCGTCTACGTGCCGCTGCTGGTGGTGCTGGTGAACTCGCTGAACGCCAGCCCGACCTTCTCCTGGCCGCCCTCGGCGCTGACCACCCGCTGGTGGAGCGCCGCCGCGGCCAATCAGGGGGTGCGCCATGCGACCTGGGTCTCGGTGCAGGTCGCCGCCTCGGCCACGGTGATCGCGCTGCTCCTGGGAACCCTGGCCTCGATGGCCGTGGTGCGCCACGACTTCTTCGGCCGCGACGCGGTCTCGTTGCTGCTGGTGCTGCCGATCGCCCTGCCCGGCATCGTCACCGGCATCGCCCTCAACAGCGTGTTCACGTCCTTCCTCGGCGGCCTGACCATGATCACCCTCGTCGTCGGGCACGCCACCTTCTGCATCGTCGTGGTGTTCAACAACGCCACCGCCCGGTTGCGCCGGATCTCCCCCTCGATCGAGGAGGCCTCGATGGACCTCGGTGCCACCAGGTCGCAGACCTGGCTGCGGGTGACCTTCCCCGCGCTGCGCGGCGCCCTGGTCGCCGGGGGTCTGCTGGCGTTCGGGCTGTCCTTCGACGAGATCATCGTCACGACGTTCACCGCGGGCCCGGGGATCCAGACCCTGCCGCTGTGGATCTTCCAGAATCTGTTCCGGCCCAATCAGGCGCCGATCGTCAACGTCGTGGCCGCCGTCCTGGTGGTGTTCTCGGTGCTGCCCGTCTACCTCGCGCACCGGCTTTCGGCCGAGAGCGCGTCGGGCGGGCGGCTCTGACGACC
This sequence comes from uncultured Kineosporiaceae bacterium, assembly GCA_964469635.1. Classification (GTDB taxonomy): domain Bacteria; phylum Actinomycetota; class Actinomycetes; order Actinomycetales; family Kineosporiaceae; genus JADJPO01. The sequence goes on along the minus strand of CAYYCE010000178.1, from coordinate 926 downwards.
GCGTACTCTGCCTCGCGTGCAGGTTGAGGCCCTTGCTCCGGACGTGTCCCCCGACGCCCCCATCGGCATCCTCGATTCCGGTGTCGGCGGTCTCACGGTCGCCCGGGCCGTCCTCGACCAGCTGCCGAACGAACCGGTGCTCTACGTCGGCGACACCGCCAACGGCCCCTACGGTCCCAAGCCGATCGCCCAGGTGCGTGCGCACGCCCTGGAGGTCATGGACCACATGGTCGACGTCGGTGTGAAGATGCTCGTCATCGCCTGCAACTCCGCCAGCGCCGCCACGCTGCGCGATGCCCGGGAGCGCTACCGGGTCCCGGTCGTCGAGGTGATCCAGCCCGCTGTCCGGCGCGCGGTGGCGGCCACCCGCAACGGGGCGATCGGGGTCATCGGGACCCGGGCGACGATCGCCAGCCGCGCCTACGACGACGCCTTCGCCGCGGCCACCCACCTGAGCCTCACCTCCCGGGCCTGCCCCCGGTTCGTGGAGTTCGTCGAGGCCGGGGTGACCGCCGGGGAGGAGTTGCTGGGGGTGGCCCACTCCTACCTGGACCCCGTCCGCGAGGCCGGGGTGGACACCCTGGTGCTGGGCTGCACGCACTACCCCCTTCTCACCGGCGTGATCGCGTACGTGATGGGCAACGACGTGACCCTGGTCTCGAGCGCCGAGGAGACCGCCAAGGACGTCTACCGCACCCTGATCGCGGACGGTCTGGCTCGGCAGGCCGCCGCCCCCGTCCCGGTGCACCGGTTCCTGGCCACCGGCGCGGCCGAGCCGTTCGCCCGGCTCGCCAGTCGCTTCCTGGGGCCGGAGGTCGGCGCGGTGGAGCAGGTCGGGGTGTTCGCATGAGGTTGACGATCATCGGCTGCTCGGGATCCTTCCCCAGCCCGGAGTCGGCGTCCTCGTGCTACCTGCTCGAGGCGGA
>CAYYCE010000177.1:0-6524 GCA_964469635.1 uncultured Kineosporiaceae bacterium | reverse complement strand
CCTTGGACAGGCTGACGACCGGGATCCACGGGCGCACGTGCGGCGCGGCGGTCTCCAGCGCGGTCCGGAAACCGGAGGTGGGGACGCCGACGAACAGCACGTCGGCGTCCCGGACCGCCTTGGCCAGGTCGGATGTCGCCCGCAGCGAGTCCGGCAGCTCGAACCCCGCCAGGTAGCGGGAGTTCACGTGACGCTCGTCGATCTCGCGGGCGGCCTCGGACGACCGCGCCCAGAGCACGGTCTCGTTGCGACGGGCCAGGATCGAGGCCACCGTGGTCCCCCAGGACCCGGCGCCCAGCACGGTGACCTTCATCGGGCCATCCAACCGGGTCGGGCCCGAGGACGTCGAGGTCGTCGCGGGGGTCGTCGCGCCGACGGCCGGGCGGGCAAACGATTTCGTCCCCCGGTGGGGCCCCGTGTACCGTGGTCTCCCGCTGGCCGGTGGTCCGGTCAGCGATGTGGTTCGTCCGGCCCCAGTAGCTCAGTCGGCAGAGCGTCTCCATGGTAAGGAGAAGGTCTAGGGTTCGATTCCCTACTGGGGCTCTCCGGTCTGATCCGGTCCCGGCCGGGGACCGACCGGCCCGGCGGAGTAGCTCAGTCGGTAGAGCAAGCGGCTCATAATCGCTGTGTCGTGGGTTCGAGTCCCGCCTCCGCTACCCGTCCGACCCGTTCCACCCGAAGCGTCACCCCAGACCGCGAGAGAAGGCAGCACACCGTGGCCAGCAAGACCCAGGACATCCGCCCCAAGATCACGATGGCGTGCACGGAGTGCAAGGAGCGGAACTACATCACCCGGAAGAACCGACGCAACGACCCCGACCGCATGGAGCTGGCGAAGTTCTGCCCGCGCTGCGGCCGGCACACCCCGCATCGCGAGACCCGCTGACCCCTGTGGCGTGAGCGCGGCCGCCCCGCCGCGGCGACCCGCCGCGTCCATGGGACCACCGGGCCGTCCCCGCGCCGCGGGGGCGGCCCACGTCACGTTGTGGCGTGTTCAATGGCATCGATACTCGATGGCATGGCCGGATAGGGCCGTTCGGGTGGTACGCAGGTGTGCCGCGACACCGGGTCGTCGCACCCTGCACGGGCAGGAGGCGACATGGGCAGGCTGAACGACCGGGTGGCGATCGTGACCGGATCGGGACGCGGCATCGGGCGGGCCACGGCACTGCGGCTGGCCGCCGACGGCGCCGCACTCGTGATCAACGATCTCGACGAGGGCGTCGCCATCGAGGTCGCCAAGGAGATCCAGGACACCGGCGGCCGGGCGATCGCGGTCGTGGCCAACTGCGCCCATCGTCGCGAGGCCGACCATCTGATGCACGCGTGCATGCACGAGTACGGCAAGCTCGACATCCTGGTGAACAACGCCGGGACCACTCGCGACAAGATCTTCCATCAGATGGACGAGGAGTCCCTCGACATCGTCATCAACGCCAACCTGCGCACCACGTTCAACGCCACCCAGGCCGCCATGCCGTACCTGCGCGAGGTCGCCAAGGCCGAGATGAAGGAGAGCGGGCGACCGGCCTACCATCGCAAGATCGTCAACACCTCTTCGGTGGTGGCCTTCACCGGCAACCCGGGGCAGTGGAACTACACCGCCGCCAAGGGCGCCGTGATGTCGGTGACCAAGACCCTGGCGACCGAGCTCGGACCCTTCCTGATCAACGTCAACGCGGTGGCCCCGGGTTTCGTCGAGACCCGGCTGACCGCCCCGCACGGCTCCAAGGAACACCGCGAGACCGGACTCGGGGTGCCCGAGTCGTCCCGCGACTACATGCGCTCGCTGGTCTCCCTGGGCCGCCTCGGCATCCCCGAGGACATCGCCAACGTCACCGCGTTCCTGGCCAGCCCCGACTCCGACTACGTCAGCGGGGTGACCATCCCGGTCACGGGCGGCCAGTTCGGAGGCATGGGCTAGGCCGCCGGCGCCGGGCACGAGGAGCCCGGCATGGGGTAGAAACGTCGCGTGCCCCTCGACACCTCGTTCGCCAAGAAGGTCTACCCGCCCTCGCCCGTCTACGAGGTGGGCCGGGAGAAGATCGCCGAGTTCGCCGCCGCGATCGGCAGCACCGACCCGGCGCACGTCGATGCCGTGGCCGCCCGCGCCCTCGGCCACCCGGACGTCGTCGCGCCACCGACCTTCGCGGTGATCGTCGCCCAGCGCTGCGAGGCCCAGTACGTGGCCGACCCGGCCGCCGGGATCGACTTCTCCCGGGTGGTGCACGGCGAGGAGAGGTTCCGCCATCACCGCCCGATCGCGGCCGGTGACCGGCTGGTGCCGACCCTGCACGTCGACATGGTGCGCGTGGCGGGCGGCCACGGCATGGTCACCACCCGGGTGGAGATCACCGACGAGGCCGGGGCCCCGGTCGCCACCGTGACGTCCATGCTGGTGGTGCGCGATGGCTGAGCCGGTGAGCGACGCGACGTCGGCTCTGCCCGGCTTCGACGCCGTCCGGGTGGGCGACGCGCTGCCGGAGCGCACGTTCGTGCTGCGCCGCGCCGATCTGGTGCGCTACGCGGGGGCGAGCGGCGACTTCAACCCGATCCACTGGAACGCCCGGGCGGCCACCGGGGTCGGTCTGCCAGACGTGATCGCTCACGGCATGCTCACCATGGCCACCGCCGTCCGGCTGGTCACCGACTGGTGCGGCGACCCGGGCGCCGTGGTGGACTACGGCACCCGGTTCACCAACCCGGTCGTGGTACCGGACGACGACGCCGGCGCGAGCATCGCGGTGGCCGGAACCGTCGCCGGACGGGACGAGCAGGCCCGCACGGTCCGGGTCGTTCTGGTGGTGACCTGCCAGGGCGAACGGGTCCTCGGCAAGGCGCAGGCGGTCGTCAGGCTCCCGTGACCGCGGCCGATCGGCCCGGGCCCGACGTCGGATCGGACCTCTGGCGGGGGCCCTTGATCGCCGTGATCACCGTGTTCGCGGTCGCCGGCCTCCTGATGGCCACCTGGCTGGCCCGGCTGCCCGCCGTCCGCGACGCGCTCCGGCTGGAACCGGGGCGGCTCGGACTGGTCCTGCTGTCGCTGTCCCTGGGCTCGGTGCTCGCGCTGCCGCTGTCGGGCCCGGTGGTGCACCGCCTCAGCCCCGCGCGCACGGTGCTCGGCTCCGCCGCGCTGGCCACGGCCGCCATGGTGGTCATCGGCCTGGCCGGCAGCGGCCGGATCGGCGGCACCGCCGCGCTGGTCCCGGGCCTGTTCTGTTGCGGCGTCGGCGTCGGCGCCTGGGACGTCGCCATGAATGTCGAGGGCGCGGAGGTGGAGCGTCGCATCGGGCGGGCGATCATGCCGTGGTTCCACGCCGCCTTCAGCCTGGGTACGGTCACCGGGGCGCTGACCGGGGCCGCGGCCGCCGCGGTCCACCTGGCGGTGTGGGCCCATCTGGGGTTGGTGGCGGCTCTGTCCGCGGTGGCGATCGTGCTGGCGGCGCGCCGGTTCCTGCCGGTTCCCCGGACCGCCGCGCCCGTGCCGGCCGATGCGGCGTCCGGCCCCGGCTCCGCCCCCGTGGCGGTGCGTGGGTCGGGCGCGCTGGCCGCCTGGCGGGAGCCCCGCACCCTGCTCATCGGGCTCATGGTGCTGGGCATGGCCCTGGCAGAGGGCTCGGCGAACGACTGGCTGGCGCTGGGGCTCGTCGACGGGTACGGGCTGACGCACGCCGCGGGGGCGGTCGGGCTGGGGGTGTTCCTCACGGCCATGACGGCCTGCCGGCTGGCCGGACCGGCGATCCTGGGTCGTTTCGGCCGGGTGGCCACGGTCCGGGCCGGTGCCGTCCTGGTGCTCGTGGCGGTCGCCGTCTACGTCGCCGCCGCCCGGTGGGTGGACCCGGCGGCGGGGGTGAGCCGGGCGAACGCGGTGCCGCTGCTGCTGGCGGGCCTGGCCGCGCTGGCGTGGGGGGTCGGGGCGGCGTTGGGTTTCCCCGTGGGCATGAGCGCCGCCGCCGACGACCCGACCCGCTCCGCCGCCCGGGTCAGCGTGGTGACCTCGATCGGCTACACCGCCTTCCTGGCGGGTCCGCCGCTGCTGGGCCTGCTGGCCGATCGGGTCGGCATCGTGCGGTCCATGCTGGGGGTGAGCGTCGCCGTGGTGGTGACCTTGGTGGCTGCCGGCGCCGCGCGTGCCGTCGCGGACGACCGGCCCCGATCGGGCTAGGTTGTACGGGTGAGTGTTCGGCTGGCTGATCTGACGACTCTTCACGTCGGGGGCGCGGCCGCGAGGTACCTCCCGGTCACCACCTCGGACGCCGTGATCGATGCGGTCAGCGCCGCGGACGAGGCCGGTCTGCGGGTGCTCGTGGTCGGCGGCGGCTCCAACCTGCTCGTGGCCGACGAGGATTTCACCGGCACGGTGGTCCACATCAGGTCGCGGGGCCTCGAGGTCGTGGCCGACGACGCCTGCTCGGGCGCCTCGGTGCGGGTGGCGGCGGGCCAGGTCTGGGACGACGTGGTCGCCCTCGCCGTCCGCAACTCCTGGTCGGGCGTCGAGGCGCTGTCGGGGATCCCCGGCTCGACCGGGGCCACCCCGATCCAGAACGTCGGCGCCTACGGCCAGGAGGTCTCCCAGACCATCGCCTCGGTGCGCACCTGGGACCGTCAGCTGGGCCGGGTCTGCACCCTGGCCGCCGCCGAGTGCGAGTTCGCCTACCGGCACTCCCGGTTCAAGGAGGAACGCTTCCGCGGCGGACCCCGGTATATCGTCCTCGAGGTCACCTTCCAGCTGCGGCGGGGCGGGCTGTCGGCGCCGGTGCGCTACGCGGAGCTGGCCCGGCGGCTCGGGGTCGCGGTGGGCGACCGGGTCGAGCTGGCGCGGCTTCGCCAGGCGGTGCTGGAGCTGCGCCGCGGCAAGGGCATGGTGCTGGACTGCGCCGATCACGACACCTGGAGCGCCGGCAGCTTCTTCACCAACCCGGTGCTCGAGCCGGCGATCGCCGGCCGGCTGCCGCGGGAGGCGCCCCGCTGGCCCGCCGACGGCGGCCGGGTCAAGGTGAGCGCCGCCTGGCTGATCGAGCACGCCGGGTTCGGCAAGGGATTCGGCCTGCCCGGACCGGCCTCGCTGTCGACCAAGCATTCGCTGGCGCTGACCAACCGGGGCTCGGCGACGGCGGATGACGTGGTGCGGCTCGCCCGCCAGGTGCGCGACGGCGTCCGGACGGCCTACGGGGTCGACCTGGTCCCCGAGCCGGTGCTGGTGGGCTGCGAGCTCTGAGGCCCGCCCAGCCACTCTTCGACACCGGTCAGCAGCCGCTTGGCCACGTCGGCGGGGGCGGTCGAGGCCTCGATCGAGGAACGCGCCAGGTGGGCCAACCCGGCGTCGTCGAACCCGTGGGCGTCCCGCGCCGTGGCGTACTGCGGCAGCAACCGCGATCCGAACAGCAGGGGGTCGTCCGCCCCGAGCGCGACCCTCGCGCCCGCCTCGACCAGCCGCCGCAGCGGAATGTCGTGCAGGGCGGGGTAGACGCCGAGCGCGACGTTGCTGGCGGGGCACACCTCGAGGGCGATCCCCTCGGCGACGACGCGTTCCAGTACGGCGGGGTCCTCGGCCGAGCGAACCCCGTGGCCGAGCCGTCGGGGGCGCAGCGCGTCGAGCGTGGTCGAGACGTGATCGGGGCCCAGCAACTCGCCGCTGTGCGGCACGGTCGCCAGCCCGGCCCGCGCGGCGATCCGGAACGCCGCGCTGAACTCCCCGGTGGCCCCGCGCCGCTCGTCGTTGCTGAGGCCGAACCCGACGACCTCGCCGGGGCCCTCGCCGGCGTACCGGGCGGCGAGCCGGGCCAGGGTGCGGGCGTCGAGCGGGTGTCGGATCCGGCTGGCCGCGACCACGATCGCCACCTGGCAGGACGTCGTCCGACTGGCTTCGCGGGCGGCGTCCAGCACGATCTCGAGGGCGGGGATGAGCCCGCCGACGAACGGGGCGTACGACGTGGGGTCGACCTGCATCTCGAGCCAGCCGGAGCCCTCGGCGGCGTCGTCCTGCGCGGCCTCGAGAACGATCCGTCGCATGTCCTCGGCGTCGCGGACGCACGCCCGGGCGGCGTCGTAGAGCCGCTGGAAGCGGAACCAGCCGCGCTCGTCGGGGGTCAGCCGCAACAGGTGGTGCTCGCGCAGGGTCTCGGGCAGCCGGATGCCGTGCTTGGCGGCCAGGTCGCCCAGGGTCTCGGACCGCATCGACCCGGTGAAGTGCAGGTGAAGATGGGCCTTGGGCAGACCCGCCAGACGGCGATCGTCGGGTACGAGCTGATCCCCCTCCATGGAGCGAGTCTGCCAGGTGGCGCCGTGAGGCACGGAACGGGGGTCGGCTCCGCCGGACCGCCATCAGGCGACCGGTGGAGCCGACCTGTCAGAAGGTCACGCCGACCAGCAAAGCGACCGCGGCGAGTCCGACCAGGGTCAGGACCGCCTGCAGGGCAGGGCGATAGGAGGTGTCCCTGTCCGGCGGACCCACTGCGGCCACGCGGACCAGCGGCCGGTTCCGGCGACGCAGCGTGCGGCTCACGCTGCGGATGATGGATGCG
>CAYYCE010000176.1:0-6547 GCA_964469635.1 uncultured Kineosporiaceae bacterium | reverse complement strand
GCCGATCACGACAGGATGCTGACAGGGTGGTCGAGAAGAACTGGCGTCAGGGTGCCGAGGAGGCGACGTTGTCCGTGTCGTCGAGCCGATGGATCGCCGCCGACCTCGCCATCCGGCATCCGGCGCTGGCCACGCTCGGCGAGCTGATGTCCCAGCGCGAGCACCTGGCCGTGCTGCCGACGCCGCTGCACCCGGCTCCCAGGCTGTCGGCGGCGCTCGACCGGGAGATCTGGCTCAAGCGCGACGACCTGACGGGGACCGCCTTCGGCGGCAACAAGATCCGCAAGCTGGAGCTGCTCGCCGCCCAGGCGCGGGCCGGCGGCGCCGACACCCTGGTCAGCACGGGCGCCGCGCAGTCCAACCACGCCCGCACCGTGGCGACCGTCGCGGCCATGCTGCACCTGGACTGCCATCTGATCCTGGGCGGCAGACCGCCGGCCTCGCCGTCCGGGAACCTGCTGCTGGACGCGCTGATGGGGGCCACCCTGCACTGGGCGGGCAGCGACGACTGGGCCACGCTGGCCGCCACCACCGACGAGGTCACCGCCCACCTGCGCCGCACCGGACGGCGGGTCTACCCGATCCCCGTGGGGGGCAGCCTGCCCCACGGGGCGGCCGCGTTCACGGCCGCCTACCTGGAGCTCATGCTGCAGTGCGCCGAGGTGGGGTTCACGCCCTCCGCGATCGTGCACGCCTCCTCGTCGGCCGGCACCCAGGCGGGTCTGCACCTCGGCTCGGTGCTGGCCGACGCGGTGCTGCCCGACCTGCTGGCCGCGCCCGCCCCCCAGGTGGTGGGCGCGGACGTCGCGAGGATCACCGATTCGCTGGCCGAGGAGGTGGCGCGGCTGGCCGGCGAGACCGCCGAACTGCTGGGGGTCACCGAGTGGTGGCAGGACAGCAGGCGGACCGTCACGGTGCTCGAGGACTACCTCGGTCCGGGGTACGGGGTGCCGTCGGCGGCCTCGAACGCCGCGCTGCACCTGATGGCCCGCACCGAGGGTGTGATCGTCGATCCGGTCTACAGCGCCAAGGGGTTGCAGGCGCTCTGCGATACCGAGGAGGCCACCGGGCCGACGGTGTTCTGGCACACCGGCGGGTCGCCCGCCCTGTTCGCCCACCACTGATCGGCCCGGTAGGGGTTCACCCGATCGGCCCCCGCCAGGGGGCGAGCGTCTCGAGCACGTGCGCCGAGATCACGTCGTAGGCCCGGCCGTTGAGGTGCAGTCCGTCGAGGCCGAGGTGCCGGGTGGGGTCGAGCAGTTCGAGCAGGCTCAGGTGGGCCGCCTCCCGCTCGCCCGCCAGGGCGGCCACGACGTCGTCGTAGTGCCTCAGCATTGCGGTCTCGTCGCCCGAGGCGGGCAGGGCGTCGTCCAGCGGGGTCGGGCCGAGCAGCACGAGGTTGTTGCCGGTGAGCCGATCGAGCAGCGTGCGGTAGTCGGTCCCGAAGGCGGTGGGCTGGACGCCCAGGCCCGCGTCGTTGGTCCCCAGGCTGACCACGCACCAGGTCTCGGTGGGCTGCAGGCCGCGGTAGAGGTCGACGGCGGCCGAGGCGGTGAGCCCGGGCACGGCCATCGAGCGCACCGATAGGCCCGCCGTCCGCAGCCGTGGCCCGAGCCCCGACTCCCCGAGCCAGGTCTGGTCGGTCAGATGGCTGTCACCCAGCAGCAGGACCGACGGCGCTGTCATGGACCAACCTTGTCACCCCCCGCACCCGAGCAGCCCGTCGACCTGCGACGACCCGGTCCCTCATGATCACCGCGGGAGCGCGGAGCACGCGGTGCGGCTCATCCCCCGTCACCCCTGAATGGACCATTCGGCACCCGCGCGGTCCTCCGGTGTGGTCGCTAAGAGTGAATAGGGGATCACGCTATGGATTCCGGATGTTCTGCTGCACCACTCTGGATCCACGGCAATCAGCACACCGATCGACGAAAGGAATCCCCCGATGCTCAAGTCCACGTTCGTTCGGGTCACCGTCTCCCTCGGCGGCATCCTGGCTCTCGCGGCGACCGGCGGCGCCGGCCTCAAGTGGTGGTGATCGGGCAACCTCCGACGACTCACCCGCCATCGGCCGGCCGCACATCGGACGCACTCCCAAGGGGATGACCGTGGAGACAGTGATCATCACCGTTGCCCACCCGGAACTGGCGACTTCGACCTCCGGCAGCGTTGCCGGCGTCCCCGTCGCCGGGAAGAAGTGGTAACAACGGCCCCCCCGAGCCCGCCGGAGACCCCGGCGGGCTCGGCCTCGCCGTCCCGGGCCGTCGTGGCCTACGCGGGGACCGTGGCGCTCTCGGGCACGCTCCTGCTGTCCTTCCTCTGCCTGCGGCAATGGAGCGACACGTTGTGGACCTCCCACGACATGACGGCCAGCTACATCCTCGCCGGCCTCCTCTTCGTCGGCGAGCTGCGTCGGCTGCACGTCGTGCGCAAGGACGGCGACAGCGATCGGCTCACGGTCTCCTCGACGTTCGCCGTCGCCCTGGTCATGGACGGACCGCTGCTCCTGGCCGTCCTGGCGCAGGTGGCCGCCACCGCACTCGACGACATCCGCCGCCGCCGCTCCCCCCTCGTGGTCGTCTTCAACCTCGGGCAGTACGTGCTGACCCTGACCGTCGTCCGGTTCGTGTATGTGCTGCCGCAGGGCCGCGGGCTGCTGGACACCGGCTTCGCCAACCACGTCGCGCTCTGGCCCGCGATGTCCGCCGCCGCGGCCTACTTCGTCGCCAACAACCTCATCGTCGGCATCGTCGTCGCCCTGCACGGTGACCAGCGGCTGTGGGACGTGCTCAAGGAGGACCTGCGCGTCCAGGGCATGGACTCGGCCATCCTGCTCGGCCTGGCGCCGATCACCGCCGTGATGAGCCACCGCGCCCTCGCCCTGCTGCCGCTGATCGTGCTGCCGCTGCTGGGCGTGCAGCGCAACGCCTGGATCGCCGCCCAACGCCAGCACGAGTCGCTGCACGACGATCTGACCGCCCTGCCCAACCGGAGCCTGTTCCGGATGCGGGCCGTCCGCGCCCTCGAACAGGCCAAGGACCGGGGCACCCGGGTCGCCGTCGTCCTCATCGACCTCGACCACTTCAAGGAGGTCAACGACACCCTCGGCCACCACGTGGGGGACGGCCTGCTGCGCGAGATCGCCCAACGGGTGACCGCCGCGCTGCCCGGCCTGACCGTGGCCAGGCTCGGGGGCGACGAGTTCGCGGTCGTCATCCCGGACGCGCAGGGCACGGCGCAGGTGGCCGCGCTCGCCGAACAGGCCATGACCCGGTTGCGCGAACCCCTGCTCGCGGACGGCGTGCGCCTGGGCGTGCAGGCCAGCATGGGGTTCGCGCTCTACCCCGATCACGCCGACACCATCGACACCCTGCTGCAGCGCGCCGACATCGCGCTGTACCAGGCCAAGGACAACCGCGGCAACGTGCAGGCCTACCGACCCGAACAGGACACCCACTCGGTACGCCGGCTCAGCCTGCACGCCGATCTGCACGCCGCGGTGACCAGTCCGGAGATCACCATGGTGTACCAGCCGCAGGTGGACGCGGCGACCGGGCGACCGGTCAGCATCGAGGCGCTGATGCGCTGGCACCACCCGGTTCACGGCACCATCTCACCCGACGCGTTCATCCCGCTGGCCGAGAACAGCGGTGCGATCGCCCCGCTCACCCGCCGTGCGGTGGCCGCCTCGTTGGCCGTGCTCGACGGACTGCTCGCCGGGCAGCACGACCTCACGGTGGCGGTCAACCTGTCCCCGCGCCTGCTGTCCGACCTGGAGGTGCCACGCTGGATCGCGGCCCAGCTCGAGGAGGCCGGGATCCCCGCGGCCCGGCTGGCCGTGGAGGTCACCGAGAACTCGATCGCCGCCGACCCCAAGCGGGCGATGCACGTCCTCGCCCAGCTGCGCGATCTCGGCGTCCGGATCGCCATCGACGACTTCGGCACCGGATACTCCTCGATGTCCTACCTCGCCAAGCTGCAACCGGACGACCTCAAGATCGACAAGTCGTTCGTGATGCAGATGCTCACGGACGACACCAGCGCCGTCATCATCCGGTCCACGATCGAGCTCGCCCACGGGCTCGGCCTGCAGGTGATCGCCGAGGGGGTCGAGAACCAGAGCACCTACGACGCGCTCACCGCCCTGGGCTGCGACCGGATGCAGGGCTACCACATCAGCCGGCCGCTGACCGACAGCGCTCTGCCCGCCTGGGTGGCGCGGCCGCAGGCCCGGCCGTCGTGGATCGGGCCCCGGCCCGCCGAGCACGGCGAGATCCTGCCCTTCCGCCCCCTCACCCGGAGCACCACAGCATGATCATCCCCGCCGCCGCCCTCGTCGCCCTGTTGCTGCCACTGGCGTTCGGCGGCCGACTGTCCCGGCTGGCCGAGCTCCGGCTGCGCCACCTGCCGTGGATCGTGGCGGCTCTGGCCGTCCAGGTCGTGATCGTCGAGGCGGTCGCCGGGCACGAGCGGCTGCTGTCGGTGATCCACATCGCCACCTACGGCATGGCCGCCTGGTTCGTCGTCGCCAACCGCTCGGTGTTCGGGCTTCCGGTGGTCGGGCTGGGCGCCGCCCTGAACGCCGTCACGATCGCCGTGAACGGCGGCACCCTGCCCGCCCGTCCCGGCGCGCTGCGGGCGGCCGGGATCGACCTGACCGCAGACGGTTTCGTCAACTCCGGCCCCCTGGAGCATCCGCACCTGTGGATGCTCGGCGACGTGTTCGCCATCCCCGAACCGCTGCCGCTGGCGAACGTCTTCAGCATCGGCGACGTGCTCATCGTGCTCGGGGTGGGAATGGTGTCGTGGGCCGTCCTGGGCACGCGCTGGAACCGGGCCCCCGAACCGGTCGGGACGCGTCCGGGTCCGGACCTGCGGACCACCTTCACCCGGGGGGTCACGATCCTGCCGGGCATGCCCACGCCGTAGCCGTCGACGGCACCTGCCGGTCGGGCGGCCGAGCGGGTGATTCTCGACCGAGTCCGTCGTTGTCCGGCTCAAGCTCCCCGGGAACCCTGTCGAGATCATGTACCCGGAAGCTCGACAGGACCAATGTCCCTGGGAGTGCCCTGTGAGTCCACGCCCGAGCGCTGCCTCGGCCCCGCGAGCACCCGCGGAGAGGACCGGCACGGCCGACACCCGCGGAGCCAGGACGGCCGAGATCCTCCTGGTGGAGGACGACCCAGGGGACGCCCTGCTGTTGCGCCGGGCGTTGCAGCGCAGCCGGCTGGCCGCCCGGCTGCAGTGGTTGGAGGACGGCGAACAGGCGCTGACCTACCTGCGGCGCCAGGATCCGTTCCACGAAGCGATGCGCCCGGACCTGGTGCTCATGGACCTCAACATGCCGAAGAAGGACGGGCACTCCGTCTTGGCCGAGATCCGCCGGGATCCGCATCTGCAGGGCCTTCCGGTGATGATCCTGACGACATCGCGTGCCGAGGAGGACGTGGCGCGCAGCTACGAGTTGCACGCCAACGCCTACGTCTCCAAGCCGGTGGGGCTCGATGGCTACCACACCGTGCTGGAGTCGATCGAGGGCTTCTGGTTCACCGTCGTGATCCTCCCGCCCAGGCCGCCGCGGACCGGTGGTCGCCGATGACCACGCCGCGATCGACCCGCCCGGGACCTGGTTGGATGCGCCCACGCCGCCGCATGGTGATCCTGCTGGTCGTCGGCGCGTGCGCGCTGCTCGCCGTCCCACCCGCGATCGGGGCCTGGGACGCGCAACTGGCCGTCGTCGTCCTCCTCCTGGGCAGCGCGCTCGGGATCAGCATGGTCGTGGCCGAGCGCCGGCGGGTGGCCACACGCACGGCACGGGCGCAGGCGCTGAGGGAGTCCTCGCTCGTGGAGGCGATCTTCGCCACGGCCACCGACGCGATCATCACCGCGGACGATCGCGGCATGATCGAGCAGGCGAACCCGGCGACCGAGACGATGTTCGGGTATCCCGTGAGCCGGCTGGTCGGGACGAGCATCGAGCGCCTCATGCCGGCCCCGGCGGCCTCCCAGCACTCGGCGTATCTGCGCCGCTACCTCGAACAGTCGGACGCCGGGTCCTTCGGCACGATGCGCGAGGTCACCGGGATCCGCGGCGACGGGACGGCGGTGCCCTTGGACGTGCTGGTGACCCGGCGGCAGGTCGCCGGTCGCACGATCCTCACGGCCGTGTTGCGGGATGTCTCCGAGCGGCGGCGGATGATCGCCGAGCTGCAGGACCGCGCCCGCGAACTGGCGGAGCAGAACGAGGCCCTCGACCGGTCCAACCGCGAATTGCAACAGTTCGCCTACGTGGCCTCGCACGACCTGCAGGAGCCGTTGCGCAAGGTCGCCGGCTACGTGGAGGCGCTCGAGGCGGACTACGGCGACCAGCTGGACGACCAGGCGCACCAGTACATCGAGTTCGCCGCGGACGGGGCGCGCCGCATGCGGGGCCTCATCGAGGATCTGCTCGTCCTGTCGCGGGCACGCAAGGAACACATGGCGGTCGTGTTGTGTGACACCTCGCTCGTGATTCGGCAGGTCGTCCACGACCTGGACCTGGCCATCC
>CAYYCE010000175.1:0-6587 GCA_964469635.1 uncultured Kineosporiaceae bacterium | reverse complement strand
CGCCGACGTTGATCCCGGTGACGATGATGTTGATCTCGCCGCCGCCCTGCGTGAACTCGATGATCCGGCGCAGCGTCAACGAGATCCAGTCCATGTTCTCGGTTCCCGAGTCCATGGCGATCAGTGCGCCCGAGGAGACCGCATACCACTCGACCGGCAGCTTCCGCTCGGCCGCCAGTCTGAGCGCGGCATTGATCCGGCGGCATTCCGGCTCGGCGAGGTTTCCCAGACCCTTCGTGGGGTCGGACAGCATCGCCACCCGGGTCATGCCCTCGGGGACGGCGTCGGTGTAGTTGGTGAGCAACCCCAAGACCAGGTGGGCGCTGTTGCGGCCCGGCTCGCGATCGACCGGTACCAGGGTCTCGCCGTCGCCGTCCAGATCGAGTTCGACGAACTCGCCCGACGGGAAGCCGCCCGCGGTCTCGGCGGACGGCGTGAGCATCCGCACGATCTCGTATGGGTAGGGAGCCCCGAACCGCTTCGCCAGCAGGACCCTCTGGCCGTACTCGTCGATCGCGGCCACCGGCTGGTTGCCCAGCGGTTCCTCGCGCACCGTCAGAGCGCCACCGGTCAGCCCCTCGACGTGCAGGGTCGCCTCCCGGAGGCCGCCCGAGGTGTTCTCCGGAATCTGGACCCGCAGGATCACCTTGTGCAGACCGGCACCGACCGCCAGCGGAGCGAACGCCCGGGCGAGCGAGCGCCACTGCTCCCGCGGCACGGTCCAGACCGGACGCACCGAGAGCACGATCCGGTTGGCCACCGGACGCTGCCGGGCGGGGATCGAGGCCAGGGTGTCCCTGACGGCGGACAGCGCCCGCAGCCCCACCCGCTCGAGCATCGGGTAGCTGACCCGCCCGGTGGTCTCCTCGGTCACCGGCGTCATGTCCCGCACCTCGGCGAGGGCGAACAGCCTGCGGTCCTTGGGGTTCTCGTGGGCCTGGCCGAGGAACAGGTAGATGTCCTCGTCCGAGGGCAGTCGCTCCAGGGAGAAGTTGCGCAGCCGCCACAGACTGAGCCGCTTGCCCAGCATCGGGTGCAGGTTGCGGTAGAGCGACTCCTCCTCGAAGTCACCGCCGACGGAACGGAACGTCACGTGCTGGGTGCGGAAGTGCTCGGCCGACTCGCCGGGGGTGCTGGTCACGGTGACGTCGATCCGATGCAGCGGGCGCCCGAAGGCACACTGCGACAACAGGGTCGACACCTCGGCGGCCGTCTCGTCGATCTCTGGACGCTCCCCGTCACGCCAGGTGACGACGTCCAGCACCACCTCGTGAGAGGTCGGGATCGTCGCCAGGTGGTCGGCCACCGCCCGCGACAGGTCGGGCACCTCGGCCAGTGGGACGTAGGCCACCACGAGGTGAATGGTCCGGTCCGCGAGGTGGTAGACGCTCTCGGCCACCTGGTAGCCACCCGGTTCCAGGCCGGTCACGGGGCCCAACGCCCGGATCCGGTAGAACCGGCGGATGTAGATCTCCATGATCGCCTGGCGCCAGGGGCCCTCATCCGCCCCCTTGGACGCCGAGTCGAGCCAGGCGTGCAGCAGCGGGTTACGCATCGTCAACGTGCAGGCGACCAGCGCGCTGATGTGGACCTCGCGGTCGGGACCCACGGGATCGGCGCGCAGCGCCGTCAGATGCGCCTTCATCTGCTCGTTCTCACCCGCGACGATCGCGTCGAGCACGGGTTCGTCGAACAGGTGGAACCTCACGTCCCGGGCCAGGTCGGCCACCACCTGATAGCGGCCCTGGGTGGCCGCCCCCAGCCAGTCGTAGCGCTGGCGCCGCTCGGCCTCCACGTGCTGGGCGAGGGCGGCGCGTGCGCCGAGACGGCGCTGCAGGATGGCGACCACGAGCGGGGTCAGCGCCGGGAGCCGGCCGACGGCCCGGAACAGCCGGACGCAGGCCGCCTCGAGCTCCGGCGTGCGGGCCAGGCCGGTCACGCCGTACTGACCCAGCGCCCGGAGCAACCGCTCCTGGTAGGCGGGGGTCAGCCCCGCGCGGTCGGGGTCGAGCCACTGCAGGAAGGCGTCCAGGGACTCCTGGGTGCCGCCGGTGACGAACTCGTCGACGTCGCCCGCCGGTTCGGTGCGCGGCCGGTAGAGCGCGCCCAGGTCGGCGTACAGATCCAGCAGGGTGTCCTCGCAGTCGGCCAGCACGTCGTCGCCCGGCGCGTGGGAGGCTGCGAGCCGCTTCTGCTCCGCGACCAGCGTGGCCAACCCACCGGCGGGCAGGTCGTACCCCAGCAGGTAGGCGCGGAGCCGGGCGTAGAGCTGCTCGCACGACAGTCCCGAGGTCTGGCCGCCGTCGACCAGTCCGGGCAGGCGCAGGGCGGTGGTGGGCGGCGGCTGGGACACCTCGGAGTCCTCGGAGCCCTCGACGGGACGGATCCGCAGCAGCGCGGCGCCCGAGCCCACCTGGGCGTTGGCTGAGACGTCGACCCCGATCACGGTGCCGTCGACCGGGGAGTACAGCGGCGTCTCCATCTTCATGGTCTCCAGCACGGCGACCATGCCACCGGCGTCCACGTGGTCCCCCACCTCGGCCGCCAGCGAGACCACGATCGCCGGTCCGGGGGCCGAGATCACCACGCCGTCCGCGCGGACCACCTCATGGGCCGCGCCGTCGATGTCCACCCGCACCGTGGCCCCGTTCTGGACCGCGTGGACCAGGTGGCGCCGGCCGCCGACGACCACGCGGCGCTCGTTGGGGTTGATGCGCTCGCTGCGGACCTCGACCGGGGTCGGTGTCGATCCCCCGGGCGAGGCCGACCCGGCGACCAGGTACGTGTCGGCCGCGATCCGGTCCACCCGGACCCGGTACGTACCGTCCCGGTAGGTGAGCACGATCCGGTCCCCGACCTCCTCGGGATCTTCCGGCCGCCCGCGCGCGGCCCGGGCGAGGAAGGCGTTCTGGGCCTGTTCGGCGTCGGTGTCGTACGCCTCGATCGCGGCCACCACCACCGCCAGCGGGTCGGCGGCCGGCACGTGCTCCCCGGCGGCCACGAACGCGTCGAGCCAGCCGTCGTCGACGATGCCCTCGCGCACCTGCGGCGCGTCGAGCACCCGCAGCAGGAAGGACCGATCGGTGGTGCCGCCGGCGATGACCACGGTGGTGCGCTCCAGCGCCCGGCGCAACCGGTCGAGCGCCTCGACCCGGTCGCGTCCCCAGGCGACCGCGGTGGCCAACAGCGGCTCGTAGGCCGCCGAGACCAGGTCACCGGCGCGGACGCCGGCGTCCACCCGGACCCCCGCTCCCGCGGGCAGTTCCACCATGGCCACCCGGCCGGGGGTGGCGCGGAAGCCGTCGAACGGGTCCTCGGCCAGCAGCCTGGTGGCCACCGCGTGACCGGTGGGGGCGGGCACCGGGCCCTCGAGCAGTCCACCGGCCGCCAGCCGCAGCCGCGTGGACACCATGTCGATGCCGCACAGCTCCTCGGTGAGCGCGTGCTCGAGCTGCAGCCGGGCGTCGACGCCGGTGACGTAGAACCGATCCCCGTCGACGGCGAACCGCACCGTGCCGGCGTTGCGGTAGCCCACCGCCCGGCAGACCGTGACCGCCGCCTCGCGCAGGGCCGCGTCGAGCTCGTCGGACAGGCCCGGTGCCGGAGCCGTCAGGATGACCCGCTGCCGGGAACGCTGCAGCGTGGTGTCGCGGGCGTCGAGAGTCCACACGGTGCCCGCGTCGTCGGCCGCCACCACGACCTCGATCCGGCGGATCGGGGTCACCCGATGCTCCACGAGCAGCGCCGGGTCGCCCTCGGCCTGGATCGCGCGGTCACGGGCCTGCTCGAAGGCCGTCGGCAGCTCGGCCGCAGCGGCCACCGAGGTCACGCCCCGGCGCCCGCTGGCGTCCACGGCCAACAGCCGGACCGGGTAGCCCAGCCGCTGGGCCGCCCGCGCCGCCTGCTCCGCGGTCTCGACCGGCCCCTCACTCCAGGGCGCTACCGCCAGGCCCGCGTCGGTGACCGCACGGCGGAACGCCACCCGGTCGTCGATCAACCGCACCGTGGCCGCCGGCGGCCCGACGACGGCGATGCCCGCCGCCTCGCACGCCTCGGTGAACCGCAGCTGATCGCCGATCACGCTGCGACCGAGCCACACCACGTCCACACCGGCCTCGGCCAGCAGCGTGGTCACCGCCTCGGCGTCGAGCAACTGGGAACGGCGCCGACCGTCCGGCTCCCCGGAGTACAGCTGGTCTCCCAGCACGAGTTCGCCGTCCGCCTCGCGGGCGAACCAGGCGTTCTCGGCCGGCTCCGCGTGGACGGCCAAGGTGGTCATCGGTTCGCCGCGCCGGGTCAGCTCGCCGACGGCCTGCAACACCCGGACTGCGTCCTCACCTCGGTCGAGGACGGCGAGGGTTCGGAAACTCCGCTCGGGCATGGGTCAAACCCTTCTGGTGGACTCCTGGACGTGCCTGGGGTCGGTGTGGCTGCGCCCGTCAGCCGGCGAAGACGTCGCGCAGCGTGGCGCGCACCTCGTCGGGCATGGGCGCAGGCAGGGTGATGGTGCGGTAGCCGCGCAGCCGAAGCACCACCTGACCGTCGCCGTCGGCCACGTGCCCGTCGAAGACCATCTCGCCGTCCCGGGGGCGCAGTACCGCGTGCAGTCCACCCGGCGCCACGTGGTTGGGATCGCGGACCAGCTCGACCGCCACCACGGCGTTCGGCAACGCCAGCTCGCCGGTGGCACCCGCCTGGAACAGTCCGGCCGCCTGGAAGCACAGCTCGCTCAGCCGCGGCCCGGTGACGGTCTGCTGGGTCTGGGGAAGGTGGTTGTCGGGCAACGGATCCGCCATCTTGGCGACGGTGGAGGCACCAGCCCGCCCGGCGACGTCGACGACCTGGTAGGCCGGGCCGTGGAAGTACAGCTGGTAGACCAGCTCCCGGCCCACACTCGGACCGGCGTCCTCGGCGCCGTGAACGAGCGGCGGCACCTCCTCCTGCTCGCTGCGCCACGGGTCCCGGGTGAGTCGAACCGTCCCGGTGAAGTGGACGTCGAGTCGCGGAGTGTCGCTGCCGGCCAGCCTCCGGTCGGCCGTCAGCCGGCAGCGGGCGATCAGATCACTCCCGTCGGCGACCGGACCGATGAGCGCGGCCACCGTGAGCGTGCGCGGCTCGTCCCGGTAGAACTTGCAGGGCGCCAGGAACTGCACGTCGTTGATCTCGGCCACCCGGTAGCCGTGGTCGCCGCCGACCTCGAGCCCGGACAACCGGGCGCCGGCCAGGGCCGCCTCGGCGAAGGACTCCATGCCCATGACGCCGGGCAGCACACCGATGCCGTCGATCCGGTGGTCGTTGAGGAACGGCTGGACCGTCGGATCGTGGTCGGTGGCGACCACCACGCCTTCGTTGACGTCGAGGCTCACCCGACCCGTCACCGGTGCAATGCCCGGGATCCCATGGGCTGCAACGGCTTCGGCGCTCAGTCCGGAGGTGTCCGCGCCGTCCTCACCACTACGGTTCGGGGGCGCCGCCATCATCCCGAGACGCCCGGCCACCACCACCTCGCCGGCGAAATCGGAGGAGGCCAGCTCGCGCCGGATCCAGGCCACCCCGGCCTCGGGCGGCAGCATCTGCACTCCGGCCATCTCCATGATCTTCGGGATGGAGCCACGGGTGGCCATGCCGATCCCGCCCCATGCCGTCCAGTCCAGGGCGATGGCCCGCATCCCGGGACGGGCGCGGCGCATGCTGGAGCTGATGGCGCACAACAGGTTGTTGGCCGCCGCGTAGTCGGGCTGGCCGGTGTTGCCGAACCGGCCCGCCACGGAGGAGAACACCACGCTGGCCGCGATCGGCAGTTCGGGGACGGCGTGGACCAGGGAGTACCAGCCGTCGGCCTTGACGTCGAAGACCAGATCGAACTCGCTCGGCTGCTTGTCGGGCATGGCCCGGCTGATCTCCAGCCCACCTGCGTGCAGCAGCAGGTCGACCTTGCCGTGCTGTTCGTGGATGGTCCGCATCACCGCGGCCACCGCGTCGCCGTCGGTGAGGTTGACGCTGTGGTAGTGCACCGTCCCGCCGGCGGACTCGACGGCCCGGATCCCGGCCAGGGCGGCGGCCCTCCGCTCGATGCGGCCGAGCTCCCGCTCGATCGCCACCGGGGTGGGACGATCGCCGGCCTCCTTGAGCCTGGCCGCGATCACCGACTTGAGGGAGTCCTTGTCCGAGGCGAACGCCGTCAGATCGGCGTCGTCCCGGTCGGGTTCGGGGGTCAGGTCGAGCAGGTGGAACGTGGCTCCGCTGCTACCCGCCAGATCCGCCGTGATCGCCGAGACGATGCTGCCGGCGGCCCCGGTGACCACGACCACGCTGTCGGGCCCGAGCGGGGTCCCCCCCGGGCCGAGCGGGTCGCCGTCGTCGCTCAGCGGGGTGAACGGGACCGTCTCGAGGGCGATGCCGATCCTGCTCGGACCGCGCTGCTCGACGTCCGGCCGGCCGATCTCGACGGCGCCGCCGTCGTGGAGGGTCTCCTCGATGAGAACATCGGCGATCGCCGCCGTCTTTCGACTGGCCGGCAGGTCGATCGCCTTGACCATCGCCGCCGGGACTTCGCGCTGATAGGCCTTGGCGAAGCCGTTCACGGC
>CAYYCE010000174.1:0-6614 GCA_964469635.1 uncultured Kineosporiaceae bacterium | reverse complement strand
GCACCGGCCCCACCCGGCGGTCTCGGCGGCGTTCGGCGCCTACTTCGTCCCAGGGCTGGGCCGGGCGACGGTGGCGGCGCGCAAGGCTCTGCGCACCTCGGAGGAGGGCGCCCGCGACATGCTGGCGTTCGTCTGCCGTGACCACTCGCAGATCACGCCGCAGGTCATGGCGGAGCACGTCGGGGTGCTCGAGGCCCGCCGGCGTAAGCCGGGTCTGGCCCGACAGTTCGAGTTGACGGCGCGCTCGCTGCTGCACACCCTGCGCCGGCGGCGGGTGCTGGCCGAGCGGGCCCGTCGGGTGCGCGTCCCCGTGCTGCAGATCCACGGGGACCGTGACCCGCTGGTGCCGATCCGGACGGCGCAGGCCTTCGCCGTCGAGCACCCCGGCTGGCGGCTGGCCGTCATGGAGGGGCTCGGCCACCTGCCGATGCTCGAGGCCCCGCGGCGAACCGCCGATCTGGTGGCCGAGTGGTGGGCGGGCGTCGATCCGCCGCGCTAGGGCCGCCCGACACACCCGGTTGCGTACGCTCAGCAGTCATTCGATCACTTACTGTGGTGTTCTACTCGACAGCACGCCGGGGTGCGTGAGGCACGACGAGGGGAATCGCCATGAACCACCGGACCGCACGTCGTGCGGTGCGTGCGCTGCTCGCCGCCGGACTGACCGCCGCCCTGACCGCGATCGCCCCCGGAGCTGCGCGGGCGGATCTCAAGCCCCCCACCCCGGTGGGGCGCCATCAGGTCCGCTCCACCCCGACGCTGCCGGCGACGGTGTCGGCCCAGGCCACGGCCGCGGTGACGTGCACCGCCGCCAACGGGTTCAGCCGGGTGAGCTCGGGTCAGCTGTACCGCCTGCTGGACACCGATCCCCTCGGCGGCGCCGGCACCATGACCGAACAGGCCCAGGTCGGCAGTGGCTTCACGGGGTCGAAGTACGCCTGGATCGGCTCGGGCGGCGACGGCGTGCTGTACGCCCTCACCTGGAGCGGCGCCCTGCTCTGGTACCGCTACGACGTGAACAACACCCGGTGGATCCAGGGCCGGGCCAAGGTCATCGGGACCGGGTTCACCCCGCGAACCAAGATCATCAACATCGCCGTGGGCGGCGACGGCTGGTTCTACGTGGTCCGCGCCGACGGTCGGCTCGTGCTGTACCGGCATCTGGGCCGGTTGACCGGGGCGGCCAGGTGGGCCGATCCCAGAGGGCTGACATTCGGGCGCGGGTGGACCGCCAACGAGATCCTCGCGCCCAACGGCGACGGCACCCTCTACCGGCAGTACAAGGGCTACCTGTACTGGTACCGGCACACCGACCCGGCCCACGGCAGGGTGACCTGGAGCCGCGGCAGGAGGATCGGGAGGGGCTGGAAGTTCTACGACCTGCTGCCCGCCGGCGGCGGCGTGCTCTACGCCACCGAGGGCGGCAGCGGGGTGGTGAAGGTCTACCGGCACGGCGACCCGGTGGGCGGGTCGGGGGTCTGGTCCCAGGTCCACGGGGTCACCAAGATGACGGCCAGGCCCGACTCCTTCGGGATCACCATCGATCCGATGGCCTGCAGCACCACCTGAGGCCCGCCGGACGCTGCGCTCGCGAATCGTGCCGAGCACGGAACAAAGGGCGATCGCGGTAGGTTCTCGCCTGAACCAGAGCAGGTCGGAGCCTGCCGGCGACCGGACCCCCGGTACTCGACCATCCTTCCGAGACAAGGCGGTGAACTGCACCGATGCAGATCTACGACGATGTGACCCAACTCGTGGGCCGCACCCCGTTGGTCCGGTTGAACCGGATCATGGACGGCGCTCCCGCCACCGTGGCGGCCAAGCTCGAGTTCTACAACCCGGCCCACAGCGTCAAGGACCGCATCGGAGTCTCGATGATCGAGGCCGCCGAGGCGGCGGGCGAGCTGAAGCAAGGGGGCACGATCGTCGAGGCCACCTCCGGGAACACCGGGATCGCGCTGGCGATGGTGGGGGCCGCCAAGGGCTACAAGGTCGTGCTGACCATGCCCGAGTCGATGAGCAAGGAGCGGCGGGCGCTGCTGCGGGCCTACGGCGCCGAACTGGTGCTCACCCCGGCCGGCGAGGGCATGAAGGGCGCGGTCACCCGGGCCGAGGAGATCGGGCGTGACTCGGGCGCGGTACTGGTCCGCCAGTTCGCCAACGTCGCCAACCCCGAGGTCCACCGCCGGACGACGTTCGAGGAGATCTGGGCCGATACCGACGGCCAGGTCGCGGCTCTGGTGGCCGGCATCGGGACCGGCGGCACCATCACCGGCGTCGGGCAGGAGCTGAAGCGGCGCAACGCCGACGTCAAGGTGTTCGCGGTCGAGCCGGCCGCCTCCCCGATCCTCAACGGCGGGGCCCCGGCCGGGCACCCGATCCAGGGCATCGGCGCCAACTTCGTCCCCGAGATCCTCGACACCTCGGTGTACGACGAGGTGCTCGACGCGCCGACTGACGAGTCCGTGTCCTACGCGCGCCGCGCCGCGCAGGAGGAGGGCCTGCTCGTCGGCATCTCCTCGGGCGCCGCGCTGTGGGGCGCCGCGCAGGTGGCCCAGCGGCCCGAGTTCGCCGGCAAGCTGATCGTCGTGATCATCCCGAGTTTCGGCGAACGCTACCTGTCGACGATCCTCTACTCGGATTTGATGGACTGATGTTCCGCGCACGGCTGGATCGGGAGACGAAGCGCGTGGAGGGTCCCTCCTGCAGGCCCGAGGAACGCGTCGGCTGGCGGACGCGGCTGCGCGAGGACGTCGACGCCGCGATCGCGCGCGATCCGGCCGTTCGCAGCCGGGTCGAGGTGGTCCTGGGCTACCCCGGGCTGCACTCGATCTGGCTTCACCACGGCGTGAGCCACCCGCTGTGGCTGCGCGGGCACCGGTTGGCGGCCCGGCTGATCTCCCAGTGGATGCGCGGGCGCACCGGCATCGAGATCCACCCCGGGGCGATCATCGGACGGCGGTTCTTCATCGACCACGGCAACGGGGTCGTGATCGGGGAGACCACCGAGATCGGTGACGACGTGATGATCTACCACGACGTCACCCTCGGCGGGCGCAGCCTGGCCAAGGTGAAGCGACACCCCACGGTCGAGGACGGCGTGACCATCGGGGCGGGGGCCCGCGTGCTGGGGCCGGTGACCGTCGGCAAGGGGGCTCAGGTCGGCGCCAACGCCGTGGTGGTCAAGGACGTGCCGCCGGGCGCCGTCGTGGTCGGGGTGCCGGGCAAGGCCCGCGTCCCCGGGGGCGTGGCGCTGCCCGACGCTGCGCCGCCGGCGTCCGAGGTGCCCGGCCCGGGTGAGGTGGCGGTCGATCCGGCCATCTGGATCTGACCCGGTCCCATCCCTCCGGCGTCCTCCGCCCCTGGTGCAACCGGGCGACCGGAGTCACCATCGAGATATGGCCAAGCACGTGCTGGGAGTCCTCGAGGGCGGCCCTGCGCACGGCATGGTGATCGAACTCGACGGCCCGCACTGGGCGCCGCTGGGCGCGGTGACCATCGAGGTCCGCGGCCTGAGGCTGGTCTACGTGCTTGCCCGGCAGCCCAGGCCATCCCCGGGGCGGCCGTGGCGGTACGTCCTCGAGGGCTCGCCCAAGGCGGCTATCCGGACGGACGACTACGACCTGGGACCCCAGGACCCCTACGACGACTGAGAGCGGCGGCCGCGGCCCGGGAAAGGGGCGACCGGCCGGTGACGGGTGCGGCGGTGCGGACCCGGGAGACGCGGGGGACGGGTGGCTGAGCGCCCATCGTCGTCGCCGAGACCGCGCAGCTGCGCGTGGCGCGGAGCGGCGAGTTCCTGGCCGTCGTCGGGGCCTGGGCGGGCTGGCCGTGGTGGTGTGGCTGCGGCACCCGCCCCAGACGGTGATCTTGTTGCGGGGACCGACGGGCCGGGTGGCTGGTGCCGTGATCCTCGCGGTCCGCCTAGCGCTGCACGGCGCCTTCGCGCTGGTCCTGACCGCTCACCCGTGGGAAGCGTAGGGCGGTCCATCGCCGGACCCAGTCCGGGACGTCGGACGACGGCATCGGTCTGGCGACGTAGTAGCCCTGGATGACGTCGACCCCGAGTGCGCGCAGCGCCTGGCACACACCGTCCGATTCGACGCCCTCCGCGACGATGCGCATGCCCAGTGCGTGGGCGAGTTCGGTGGTGGTCGAGACGATGGCGGCGCTGCGGGGATCAACGTCGATCTGGGAGACGAAGCTGCGGTCGACCTTCAGCTCGCTGATGGGCAGGTCGCGCAGGTAGGCGAGGGAGGAGAAGCCGGTGCCGTAGTCGTCGACCGAGACCTCGATGCCGGCCAGCAGCAGCATCTCGATGACCTCCTGGGCCCGACGCCGGTCGGACAGGAAGCTCTCCTCGGTGACCTCGACGACGAAGGCGCCGCTGTCGAGTCCGGTGGCCCGGGCGAGCCGGCAGAGCCGTACCATCAGGTCGCCGGTGAGCAGCTCGGCCGGGGCGACGTTGAAGGCCACCTTGAGCGCCAGGCCCTGGTCGCGCCACCGGAGGCCCTCGCGGACCGCGAGCCGGATGATGCTCTCGGTGAGTGCGGGCATCAGTCCGGCGCGGCGGGCCAGGGGGAGGAATTCCCCGGGAGCGATCAGGCCGTGGCCGGGACGGCGCCACCGGACCAGGGCCTCGAAGCCGAGCACCCGGTCGCCGGTCAGCTCGATCTGCGGCTGGTACCAGAGCTCGAGCTGGTCAGCCCCGATGCCCAGGCGCAATTCCTCGGCGAGCTGAAGCCGATTGCGGGAGAAGGTGTCGCGGGTCCGGTCGTATGCCTGACAGCCGACGTTGTCGCGCTTGGCGTGGAAGAGCGCGACGTCGGCGCGCCGGAGCAGGTCGGCGCTGGTGGCGCGACCGTCGTCGGTGGCGCGCCCGTCGTCGGTGGCCACTCCGATGCTCACCCCGACGGTCAACGTGATGCCGTCGAGCAGGATCGGGTTCGCGACGGCGGCCCGGACCTGCGCGGCGTGTTCCATCAGCGTCTCGACGGAATGCTCGCTGTAGACCAGGCAGAACTCGTCGCCGCTGAGCCGGGTGACCAGGACCTGCGGCGGGCAGGCGGTACTGAGCCGCTCGCCGGCGAGCGCGAGCAGACGGTCCCCGGCATGGGGGCCGAGGCTGTCGTTGATCTCCTTGAACCGGGTGATGTTCAGCAGCAGCAGCCCGATCGGGTCCCCGACGGCGAGGTCGACGTCCAGGCGGGCGATGAGGGCCCTGCGGTTTGGCAGTCCGGTGACGTCGTCCGTGAGCGAGAGCCGGTAGGCCTCGGCGGCGTTCCGGGCGGTCTGGAGCGCCAGGGCCATGCGCAGCGAGGCGGCGGTCAGGGCCAGCAGCGCGGGGCCGATGGCCATGAGGCGGGAGGGTCCCGGGGGCACGAACGCCAGGGTCAGGACGGCGGCGGTCAGGAAGGTCGCGGCGAGCCGGCTGCCGTTGAAGGGGCTGCGCCAGGGAGGGCGCCAGCGGGGCTCAGTCGCTCGTGGGGGGACAGCGGGTGCAGGGCGACAGGCCGCGGCGACCAGGAGCATCAAGGCGATCGCCCAGGAGAGGTCGAGCACCAGGCCGTAGTGGTCCTCGGCTCGGGCCGTCACTTCGGCGACCTGGGAGTCGGCGACGGTCATCAGCGTGAAGCTCGTGACGAGCATGATCCCGGTTGGCCAGACCGGCCGCCGTCGGCGGGCGATCTGGACCACCACGATCACGATCATGGTGGCGTCCAGGGTGGGGAACAACGGGAGCGCCTCGCCCATGCGGTGGGTGAAGGGGGAGGCCAGGAGCAGGCTGGCGACGCAGACGGCGCCCCCGCCCGCGATCGCGGTGTCGAGCCACGTGGCCGCGGACAGGTCCCCGCTGCTGCGCGGGGCGAGGATCATATAGGCGGCGATGCAGACGATGCCCGAGACGAACAGCGTGTCGGCCGGGGACGGGAAGACCGTGGACTGGGGCTTGCCCTGGGTGATGGTGACGAACCCCGCCGTCAGCGCCCAGAGGGACAGGCCGAGGGCGAACAGGAGCAGGGGGACCCGTTGCGCGGCCTCGTTCGTCATGGCCCTGCGGATGATGCGCGTGAGCAGCAGGATCAGGAACAGGGGGAGTCCGACGTCCACGGGTACGTGGGCCTCGGGGGGCACGTTCGTCAGCAGGGTCCTGAGCGGGTCCTCGGTCATGAGCAGGGCGGTGCTGAAGGACACCAGGGCGATCAGCCAGGGCGCGTGCGCGAGCACGCGGTCCAGCGAGGGGTGTCGTCTCCCGCTCCATCGCCGTGCCGGCACTGAGGCGCTCCCTGGGTGGCACTTCTCCTGACTGTGTTGCATCGACGGAAGTGCCGGAGTGCTTGGGGGTCCCGGGGCTCAGGAGACCCGTTCGGCGTAGTGGTGAACCTGAGGCGAACCCGGGGTGGATCAGAGGGCGGATCCGTGGCGAATCGTGCGACGGGCGAGAATTGGTTGGCTACCGGGTCCTGACACCCGCAGGGTGACCTGGTCTGGGCGATCCGCCGGAGACGGCACAATGGGACGCACCCGAGGAGGGCTGACCGAGAGGCCTATGGTGGCGGTCTTGAAAACCGCTGGTGCGGTACCCAACCCGTGCCCGGGGGTTCGAATCCCTC
>CAYYCE010000173.1:0-6620 GCA_964469635.1 uncultured Kineosporiaceae bacterium | reverse complement strand
CGGTTCCTCACCGCTCGGTTCGCCGCCGGCCAGGGCGGCCTCGACGACGGTGAGCACCGCCTCGACGGGGGTGGGGCCGCCGGGCTCCGGTTCGCCCTCGCCGGCCCCGCCGGGCTCACCCGACTCGTCGGCCTCGTCGAGGCTGACTCGGACGGCGTGCCGCAGCTCGGGCAGCTCCAACGCGGCACGGGCCGAGACTCTCTGGGCGCCAAGGCGTTCCAGCAGCGGGTGGGCCGCGTCGGGGTGCACGGTGCGTACGCCCAGGACCGCCAGGGCCCGGCCGACGCCGGCCTCGTCCACCTGCACGATCCCCCGGGCGCCCCGCACCACCCGGCCGTCCTGCAGCGGGACCGGCAGCGCGGCGAGTGCCTCCCGCGACAGCGGATCGACGGCGATCGGCCCCAGCGCGGCGTACAGCTCGCGCCACTGCCGCGGGGTGCGGCCCGTCGGCAGCTGCTCGATCAGATCGGCCAGCGGGATCCGGGGCACCTCCAGCGCCCTCAGCGCCGCCTCGGCCCGCCGGGGCGCCGACACCAGACCGGCGAGGGACGGCGCCAGCGCCGCGACCAGGGCGTCGTCCGCGCCGGCCGGCCCGTCGAGGGCCACCGCGTCGCGGGGACGAACCGGCGCGCCGTCCTCGGCCGCGACGAGGATCGGCGCCCGCCGCAGCGCGGGGAGCACGGCCGCGCGCAACGCGCCGTCCAGTTCGCCGGCGGGCATCCCCGTGGGCACCAGGTCCTCGACCCGCCGGCCGCCGTGTGGGGCGACCGCCCGGGCGACCAGGTCGACGTAGGCCTCGGCGGCCACCGCGACCAGCCGGTCGGTGGCCCGGCCCGGGACCGGGTGCCGGCGGCCGGGGTCGAGCGGGACCGCGGCGATCAGCAGTGCGGGCCAGGGCAACGGCTCCTCGGTGGGGGTGGGCGCGTGGAGCACCGCGGCCGCGCGGATGTCGTCGGAGGTCGTTTCGGATGGCCCGCGGGTCGGCGGGACCCGGGGCAACGCCCAGGCCAACGACCACGTCGTCCGCCCCCGTTCCTCGACCGGCCGGTCGGCGAGCTCGGCGGCCTCGAACCGCCCCGTTCGGCGCACCGTGACCCAGCGGTCGTCGACCCGGTCGAGCACCCGCCGATCGCCGTCCACCTCGATCCGCACCTCGGCCAGGCCGGGCAGCGCCAGCAGCAGCGTGTCGTCGAGTTCGGCGAGCAGCCGGCGGACCAGCGACTCGGCGGCGCCGTCGCGGATCGGCAGCACCACCACCGTGTCGTATCCCTCCGGAGGCCGGCCCTCGGCCGGGAAGGGCAGGCGCAGCGCCGGAACGTGCTCGTCGCGCCGCGCGGACTCCTCCGCGAGGGCGGGTTCGGCCAGCACCAGGGCGCGGGTGTCCGCGCGGGAGAACCGCACTCCCCCCGGTCGCGAGATCACCACCGGCTCGTCCGTGACGGCGAGCACGGCGGAGAAGCCCACCCCGAAACGGCCGACCTGGTCCTCGCGCGGATCGCGCTTGGCGGAGGCGCGCAGCGTCGCCAGCGCCTGGATCCCGTCGGCGTCCAGCGGGGCGCCCGTGTTGGCGGCCACCAGCACCGGAGGGTCGTCGTCTGACGGCGCGGGCCGCAGCGCGAGCAGCAGCCGGCCGGGGATGCCGGCCCGGCCGGCGGCGTCGGCGGCGTTCTGGGCCAGCTCGATCAGCACCCGGTCGCGATAGCTGCCGAGGGCGTGGTCCTCCTCGGTGTTGGCGTCCTCGCGGAAGCGCACCGGCGCGGCGATCCAGCCCGCGAGCACCCGCTCACGGATGGTCCGGGTCAGTGCGGCGAAGCCGGCCTCGGGTGCGGTGGCATCACCCGTGGACGCGGCGCTACCCGACGTCCTCACCGGATGACCGGACGTCCACCTCGGCCGCCGGCTCGGTCGGCCCATCCGCTGCCGGCTCGGTCGGCCCGTCCGCTGCCGGCTCGGTCGGCCCGTCCCTGGGGGGCAGGACGATCGCCTCGTAGCCGGTCTCGTCGAGGATCGGCGGCGGCGGCACCTCCGGCTCCTCTCGGTCGATGTCGGTCTCACTGTGGGCGCCGCACCCGTGGTCGACGCTCACGACCCGGGCCTCCGAGGGCGACCACTCGTTGCCGCAGACCCCGAACACCTGCCGTAGGGCGCCCGCCAGCGGCAGGAAGTACCCGCAGCTCGAACAGGCCGCCGCCGCGTGGACCGCCTCGTCACCGGTGGGCCCGCGTTCCGAGCGGTACCACCGTCGGGACAGCTCCGCCCGGCCCTCGAACGAGAGCACCCTGGCGCGACCCAACCCGAGCTCCCACAGGGCGAGCCGGTCGGCCTCCTCGTCGTCGACGGCCGTGTACCCGGGCTCGAGATTCGGGTCGTCGACGCGCATCGGCAGCTGATCGGCGGCGCCCAGGTCGCCCGGGGCGACGCGGTCGGACCAGGGCAGCCACGTGGGGGCCAGCACGGCTGTCGGCCCGGGCAGCAGCACCACCTCCGACACGGTGGCGGTGCGCGCCCGCGGCACCCGGGAGACCGTGACGGCCCATCGCCATCCTCGATAGCCGGCCGACAGGCAGGCGAAGTGGTGGGTCACCACCCGGTCGCCCTCGGCGTCCAGCCCCACGGGGTCGCCGACCTGGGCCTCGCCGGCCACGTCGACGGCGGCCTGCCGGGCGAGCGCGACCGCCCCCGAGCACACGGCGTCCGGTGCGCGGCGGGACGTCGAGGACCCCGCCGAACCCCTGCCTGCCCCGGTGCCCGGGGCCTGCGCCGCAGTCAGCGACGCCCGCGGCGGCGAGGCGGCGATCGCCGGCATCGCCGGCGTCGTGGTCAGGGCGAGTGGCTGCGACGACGCGTCGAGGGCGGGCGGCGGGGGCGGCGTCTGGTCATCCGGGGTCATGGGCACCCGGTGATTGTCCCCCATGGGCACTGTGGAGTCCCACTCCCGACGAGTGCGGGGCAGGATGGGTGCATGGACACCGCACCGAAAGCCGGGCAGCGCCGGCGATCGGCCCCCGGCGAGTCCGGCGAACGGGCACGGAGAGTCAGGTCCGCAGGGGCCGGCCGCGCCGCCCGGCGGACGGGCGCGGCGGCGCTCCGGGCCGGGCGCGCCTCCGGCCGCCTCGTGCGGCGCACCACGCACGCCGGCGGGGCGGGCGAGTCCGGTCTGGCCCGGATGCTCGAGCTGCATCTGATCAGCTCGACCGCCGACGCCCTCGTGGTGACGGCCCTGGCCAGCACGATCTTCTTCGCGGTGCCGACCGAGCAGGCCCGCGGCCGGGTGGCCACGTCGCTGCTGGTGACCATGGTGCCGTTCGTGCTGCTGGCCCCGGTGATCGGACCGCTGCTGGACCGGGTGCGGCGCGGCCGGCGGATCGCGCTCGGCGTCACGCTGGGGGCCCGGGCCTGGCTGGCCTGGGTCATGGCGGGGGCGCTGGCCGACTCCCATGCCGCCTTCTCGCTGTACCCGGCGGCCTTCGGGTTCCTGGTCTGTCAGAAGTCCTACCTGGTGATCCGGGCCGCGGCGGTCCCCCGGGTGCTCCCGAACGGGGAGGAACTGATCGGCGCCAACGCCCGGATGTCTGCGGCCGGCGTCGCGGCCATGGCCATCGGCGGCCCGCTCGGGGTGGGGATCACCCGGTGGGCCGGCCCGGAGTGGACGCTACGGCTGACCTTCGTGCTGTTCCTGGCCGGGATCGCGGTGACGCTGATGCTGCCCTCCCAGATCGACTCCGAGACCGGCCCCGCCGGCGTCCGCGACGACCCGATGGAGGAAGCGGACGCCCCCTCGGCCGATGAGGACGCCGATGAGCACGCCGATGAGCACGCCGATCCCAACGCCCGCCCCGGTGTCCGCCGAGCCGGGCCCGCGCGCAGACGGTTCGCGATGGGCCGCCGCGCGGTCCTGGGCCTGCGCGCGAACTCGGCCCTGCGGGCCTTCACCGGGTTCCTCACCCTGTTCCTGGCGTTCCGACTGCGCACCGATCCCCTACCGGGGATGGCCGCCACCACCGCGGTCGCACTCGTCGTGGTCCTGGCCGCGATCGGCAGCGGCGTCGGCACGGCCCTGGGCGCGCTGGTGCGCAGGCGACGTCCCGAGCTGATCGTGGTCGCCCTGCTCATCGTGCTGTCGATGGTGACGTTCTGGGCCTCACTGGACTACGGGCTGGTCTCGATCCTCACGGTCGCCCTGCTCGCGGGCCTCGGGCAGGCACTCGGCAAGCTGTGCCTCGACGCGCTGATCCAGGACGAGGTGCCGGACGCCGTGCGCACCTCGGCCTTCGCCCGCTCCGAGACCGCGCTGCAGTTGGCCTGGGTCCTGGGCGGCGCGATCGGGCTCGCCCTGCCGCTGTCCGGCGCATGGGGCCTCGGCGTGGCGACGGCGCTGACCGCCGCCGCGGCCGCCGCGACGGCGACCAGCATCACCCGTCTGGCGGCCTACCGCTGAGCACTCGCCCCTGGCGGGCGGCGCTCAGACCTCGAGGTCGTCGGCGACGGCGCGCAGTACGCTGGCCACCTTGTGCGCGGCGGAACGGTCGGGATAGCGACCGCGGCGCAGGCCGTTGGACACGCCGTCCAGCAGTTTGATCAGGTCCTCGACGATGACCGTCATGTCCTCCGGGGCCTTGCGGGTCGCCTTGACCACCGACGGCAGCGGATCGACGAGCCGCAACGAGAGGGCCTGCAGTCCGCGCTTGCCCTGGGCGATGCCGAACTCCACACGGGCGCCGGGTTTGAGGGTCTCGGTGCCGGCGGGCAACGCGGACGCGTGGACGAAGACCTCGCCGCCGTCATCGTTGGCCAAGAATCCGAAACCCTTCGCGGCGTCGAACCACTTCACCTTGCCAGTGGGCACGTCAATTCCTCGGTTCCTGATACGGGGCTGGGCGCTCGAACGGCACGGACGGCCGCGACCGCACCAGCCTAACGGGCCCCACCCCCGGTCGTCGGGTGAGATATCAGACGATTTCCCAGCCAGACCGCGAACCGGGTGAGGTCCTGGAGGACGGTGTCCGCGCCGGCCGCGGCGAGCTGGTCGGCCGTGTGTGGACCGGTGGCGACGGCCACGCTGGTGGCCCCGGCAGCCCGGGCGGCACGCACGTCGCCGGGGTGGTCGCCGACGTAGATCTGGGCCCCGGCGCGGCGCAGATGCTCGCCCTTGGCCTCGGCGAAGGCACCCCCCGCGATCTCGTCGACGTCCAGACCGACGCTCGCCACCACCAGTTCCACGACCCGCTCGATCTTGGTGGACACGATGAGGGTGCGTCCGCCTGCCGCCCGCACCGCGGCCAACGCCTCGACCGCCCCGGGAAGGCGGCGCGTGGCGGGGACCCCCAGACTCGGGTAGAGCACCCGGTAGCGCTCGGCCAGCGCGGCGGCGTCCAGGTCGGGGGCCAGGGTCGCCATGGTGGCCTCGAGCGGGACGCCGTTGAGCGCCCAGACCCGCTCGGCCTCGACCCGCCGGCCGCGTTCGGTCAGGACGGCCTGCACGGTGGCGGTGATCCCGGCGGCGGAGTCGACCAGGGTCATGTCGAGGTCGAAACCCACCACCAGGCGCGCGTCCATGAAGCCACGCTGCCACATCCGTCGCGGGCCCCCGCGACCGACCTCAGGCGTGGCGGATGGCCGCGATGTCCTCCAGCCCGAGGATCCCGACCGACTCCTCGCGCATCTGGATCTTGCGCACCTTGCCGCTGATGGTCATCGGATAGGACTCGACGAGGTGCACGTACCGCGGGATCTTGAAGTGGGCGAGCTGCCCCTGACAGAACGCGCGCACCGCATCGGCGGTCAGCAGCGGTCGCTCGGGTTTCATGACGATCCAGGCCATCAGCTCCTCGCCGTACTTGGCGTCGGGCACGCCGATCACCTGGACGTCGGCGATGTCCGGGTGGGTGTAGAGGAACTCCTCGATCTCGCGCGGGTAGACGTTCTCCCCGCCGCGGATCACCATGTCCTTGATCCGGCCGGAGATGTTGAGGTAGCCCTCGGCGTCCATCACGGCCAGATCGCCGGTGCGCATCCAGCCGGCCGGGTCGATCGCCTCGGCGGTCTTCTCCGCATCGTTCCAGTAGCCCAGCATCACGGAGTAGCCGCGGGTGCACAGCTCGCCCGGCTCGCCGCGGGGCACCTCGAGCCCGGTCGCCGGATCGATGATCTTGACCTCGACGTGGGGCATCACGGTGCCGACCGTCGAGGTGCGCCGGTCGAGGTCGTCGTCCCTGCCGGTCATCGTCGAGACCGGCGAGGTCTCGGTCATGCCGTAGGCGATCGCGACCTCCGACATGTGCATCTCGCCGACCACCCGCTTCATCACCTCGACCGGGCACGGCGAGCCCGCCATGATCCCGGTGCGCAG
The DNA here is from genome assembly GCA_964469635.1 of uncultured Kineosporiaceae bacterium. GTDB lineage: Bacteria > Actinomycetota > Actinomycetes > Actinomycetales > Kineosporiaceae > JADJPO01. The sequence continues at coordinate 271 of CAYYCE010000173.1, read as the reverse complement.
GCTGGACAGATCGAAGTCGGCGAAGTCCGGATGGCCGAGTTCGGCGATGAACATCGTCGGAACGCCGTACAGCGCGGTGATCCGCTCGGTCTGCACGGTGCGCAGCGTGGCCTCGGGTTCGAAGGACGGCGAGGGGAACACGACCGTGGCGCCGTGGCTGAAGGAGCCGATGACACCCATCACCATGCCGAAGCAGTGGTACATCGGCACCGGGATCGCGAGCCGGTCGTTCTCGGTGAAACCGATTCTGTCCGTGACGAAGTAGCCGTTG